>NZ_JBEPAL010000026.1:0-122783 GCF_040298625.1 Streptomyces sp. NPDC001532 | reverse complement strand
GCGGTGGTGCTCAGCCCGAACAACGCGTTGTCGGTGTTCGCCCGTGACCTGGGTGGCCGGGTGACGCACACGTGGCAGCGCGGGGCGGAGGAGGGTCATGCGTGGCATCCGGGCTGGGTGGACATGGGGGGCGCGGTGCAAGGGCGGCCGACGGTGTTGGTGGGGCGTGATGGTGGCATGGTGCTCTTCGCCCGTGCGGCCGACGGCAGTCTGACGCATCGCTGGCAGACCGGCACCGGCGGTCCGTGGTCGGACTGGGCCGGCCTCGGTGGGCGGCTCTCCGACGATCCGTCCGTCGTCCTCAATCCGCACCACACGCTGTCGGTGTTCGGTCGTGATCCGGGTGGCCGGGTCACCCACACCTGGCAGCACGGCGCCGACGAGGGATTCGCCTGGCACCCGGACTGGGCCGACATGGAAGGCCACCTCGCCGACCCCGGCACCGAGACGGCGTCGGGTGCGGCGGACGCGCTGCTGATGTGAGGGCGAAGGGGGAGGGAGGTGCACGCCGCCGACCTGCGTACGGGAGCGGCGAAAGATGAGTACGGCGACTCAGGCGGCAGCCGCGCCCGCCGAACACGATGGAGCCCGACACATCGTCCGGACGGGAGATCGCTCATGCTCAGCCGTATCGCCGAGGTGCTGGTGCCCACTGTCGGCCGCCTCTCGGTGACCGCCCACCCCGCTGCGCGGTTCGCGCCCGGCAGCATCGTCGCCGCGAACCACACCTCCCTCGCGGACCCCGCCCTCGTCGTCGCCGCCCTGCGCCACCTGGGTGCCGAGCCCGTCATCATGGCGGCCGCGGGGCTGTGGCGGATCCCGCTGCTCGGCCGGATGCTCGCCCAGGAGGGCCACATCCCGGTCTTCCGGGGCGACCGGCGTGCCGCCGCCGCACTCGACGCGGCGGCGGACGCCCTGGAGCGCGGACGGCTGGTGCTCATCTACGCGGAAGGCGGCCTGCCGCGCCGCAAGGACGCCGTCGAGGCGGCCCCCGGCACCTTCCGCAGCGGTCTGGCCCGGCTCACCGAACTGACCGGCGCCCCCGTCGTCCCGGTGGGGCAGGCCGGCGCGCGCCGGGTCACCTCGGGAAGCGCCGTCAAGCAACTGGCAGGCCTGGCCACGGCACCGCTGCGCCGCCCCGCACTGCACGTCCACGTCGGAGCCCCGCTGGAACTGACCGGCGACCGCGCCGCCCGCACCGCGCACGCCCGGACGGCCGTCACGGCCGCGTGGCGCACCGCGGCGGCCCACCTGGGCGAGCCCGCGGCTCTCGCGGCGTAGGGCTCACCCGGACGCACGCTTCGCCGACGCCCCCTGGTCGCCGCGCACGCCCTCCGCACGAAGGCGAGCGGCGACCGCGGCGACCCCGGACCTCCGCAGCGCACGAGCCGGCCGCTCCATCTCCGGCCGCGTGCCGGAGTGTTCTCCGTCCAGCACCTGGCGCAGCACCGCCTTGGCGCTCGCCAGGTCCAGGCCGAGCTCGGCCCGCAGCACCCGCATGACGGTGACCCGGTCGACGGCAGGACCCTCGATCCGCAGCGTGGCGGGCCCGTGCACGAGGAGGATCCGCTCCCGCAGCTCGGCCGGCAGGTCGCCACCGCACACGGCCGCCGCGGAACCGCAGGCGGAGCAGGCCGACTCGACGTCCCAGCGCAAGCGGCCGTCCGTCAACGCCTGGACACCCCGGCACTCCGTCTCGTCGCCGCAGTCCCGGCACTCGGCGGAGTACCCCACGGACGCGTACACCGGCTGATCCATCGCCACCCCCCGGAGCGGTCAAGGTCAAGGGCGGTCTCGGCACCGTGTCTTCCCGTTCCCGCCGGTGGAACCGGTGGGAGAGTGGCCGCATGTGCGGTCGATACGCAGCCTCCCGCGGACCCGAGGATCTGGTGCGGCTCTTCCAGGTCACCGACTGGCGCCCCGAGGAGACGCTGGCACCGAGCTGGAACGTCGCCCCGACCGACGAGGTGTGGGCCGTGCTGGAGCGACCGCCGCGCGGCGCCGACGACGCCGCGCCGACGGAGCGGCAGCTGCGGCCGCTGCGATGGGGCCTGGTGCCGTCCTGGGCCCGGGACCCGAAGATCGGCGCGCGGCTGATCAACGCGCGGGTCGAGACCGTCCACGACAAGCCCGCCTTCCGCCGCGCGTTCGTCCGGCGCCGCTGTCTGCTGCCGGCCGACGGGTTCTACGAGTGGCAGCAGATCAAGGCCCCCGACACGGGCAAGCAACGCAAGCAGCCGTACTTCATCCACCCCGAGGACGACGAGGTGATGGCGCTCGCCGGGCTGTACGAGTACTGGCGCGACCCGCAGGTGCGGCGGGACGACGACCCGGCCGCCTGGCTGGTGACGTGCACCATCCTCACCACCGAGGCCACCGACGCGGCCGGCCGGGTCCACCCCCGGATGCCGCTCGCCCTGACACCTGATCACTACGACGCCTGGCTCGACCCACACCACCAGGACCCCGACGAGCTGCGCGCGCTGCTCACCCGGCCCGCCGACGGCCGTCTGGACGCCCGGCCGGTCTCGACGGCCGTGAACAGCGTCCGCAACAACGGCCCTCAGCTCCTCGACGAGATCGTCCTGTGACCCCGTGTCCGCTCCGGGGCCACTCCGGGCCCGGTCCGCACGCGGCGGTCAACAGAACGTTGTTCCATTGATCCGTTGATCTCTGGGATAGGGTGGCCGTATGGCCTCTGACGCTCAGGACGCCGCCCGCGGCAGACTCACCGCCCTCGCCGCGGACCCCACCGCCCCCTGGGCGCCGGCGCGTCGTCTGGAGGAGGACGCGGCACTGCTGGGGCGGTTGCTGACGGCCGCCGACCGTCATCAGCGGGACGACGGCCGGCACCCTGACGTGGCGGCCGACGACGTCGGCGCGGCACTCAGCCTGTTCGAGGAGATGCGCGTCGGCCTGGACCGGCTGGAGGCCCAGGTGGTGATGGAGGCCCGGCGCCGCGGCATGGACTGGCGGCAGATCGCCCGGCACCAGGGCCTGAACTCCTCTCAGGCCGCTTCACAGCGCTATCAGCGGCTGATGACCCGGCTCGAAGAGATCCGCCAAGGCGTCCGGTAGGAGAGCGGTGCAGAACATGACGGACCAGCCCGACGGACTGTTCGCCGCGGTCGACTCGCTGCTCGCCGCGGTGGACGGCGGCACCGTGCTGCCCGCTCCGGACGAGCGGGTGAGGCTGCGCGAGGCGGCCGGTCTGACCGAGGCCGCCGTCGCCCAGGCCCTCGGCGTGCGGGTGCCGAGCATCCAGGCGTGGGAGGCGGGCCGCGCCGAGCCGAGGGGCGAGCGCCGCGAGGCGTATCGCAGGCTCCTGGAGGGCCTTGCCGAGCGCTATCCCGCGCCCACGCCCGCCCCCGGGCCCGCCCCCGCGGCAACGCCCGCCCCCTCCGGCGCCCCCACACAGGACATCCCCGCGACGGACATCCCCGCGACGGACCTCTCCGCGACGGACACCCCCGCGTCGGAGCCCACCCCCACCCGGCCCCGCACCCCCTCACCGACCCGCACCCCCTCACCGACCCGCCACCGCCCCGCCGCCAGGACGTCGGCCCCCGCCGCCAGGACGTCGGCCCCCGGCGCGGAGTACGCGAACGGCCCGCTGCTCGTCGTCGACGTGGACGCCGACCGGCAGGTGACCGGCTACGGCGTCGGCGGACTGGTCCTCGACGTACCCGCCAAGTCGCTGCCCGCGCTCATCGAGTGGACGCTTGAAGAGGCGCGGCTCGGGGCGGCCCGGCTGCACGCGTCCGGGAAGGACGCCGACCCGCTGCTCGTCCTGACACGGGCCGCGCTGGAGCGGTACGGGCTCCCGGCGGCGCTGTCGGAGCAGGAGCGGCTCGCCGGGCGGCTCGGCGACGGCCACAAGGTCCTCAAGCAGCTCGAACGCGCGGACTGGCAGCTGACCCGGCGGGGCTTCGGACCGTGGGCGCGGATCTACCGGCCGGCCCAGGGCGGACGGCGCCGGTGCGTACAGCTGTGCGTCCCGTCCTGGAACGCCCTCGACGACCGCGCCTGGGGGCATGCCGCGCAGTTGCCGCCGGCGGAACTGGCCCGGGTGCTGGGCACCTACGCGCAGCGGGTGATGACACCGGTCGGATCGACCGCCGTCACCGGCCTGGAGCTGATGACCGCGCTCAACCCGCCCACGAAGGCGAGCGAGCCGGACGCGAACGGCCGGCGGCACTCCGAGCACCGGCCCGGCTCACTCGGCACCGACCCCCTCGACTGCGCGCCGTGCGAGGCTCCCGACGGCCATCCGCTGCTGGCGGGCCTGCCCCGGTTCCACCAGCGCGGCCCAGCCGAGATGCTGTTCGAGGAGGCGTACGACTGGGCGCGGGAGCTGACCGACGACGAGTGCATGAGGCGCTACCTGGTCGGCATCGACGTCAACCTCGCGTTCGGCGCGGCGGCCAACGGCGCGGTCGTCGGCCTGGCCTCGCCGCCCGTGCACGTCACGAACCCCGAGTTCGATCCGGCGGTGCCGGGAGCGTGGCTGGTCGACCTCTCGCACGTCGACCTCTCCCGCGTCGTCGTCGGCAAGCAGTGGCACCGGCTCGACGGCGACCTGCTGCCCAGCCCGTTCACCCCGACCGGTGAACGCCCCGAGGGCCCGGCCTGGTACGCGACGCCCACGGTGGCGTACGCGGTGGAGCTCGGCTACTCCGTCGCCCCGGTCGAGGCCTGGGTGCGCGCGGAGAAGGGCAAGTTCCTGGACGGCTGGTACAAGCGGCTGCGGAACGCGTACGTCGACACCATGGCGGACCTGGGCGTGGGGGAGAAGCTGTCGCCGGAGGAGTTCCTCGCGGCGATGGACGGCCACAAGCAGCGCGACCCGGAGCTGGCGATCGTCCTGAACGCCGTCAAGATGACCACGAAGGGCGGCATCGGGAAGCTGCGGGAGAAGGCGCGCGGTGGCGGCTGGCGGCCCGGCCAGTCGTGGCCGGCGCTCGCTCGTCCCACCTGGCGGCCCGACATCCGGGCCGCGGTGATCTCGCGGGCCCGGATCAACATGCACCGCAAGATGGTCAGCCTGGCCGCCGCCACCGGCCGCTACCCGGTGGCGGTCCTCTCGGACTGCGCCGTGTACGCCGCCGACGGACCGTCACCGCTGCACGTGCTGCCCTACGACGTGGACGGCAGGACGGTGCCCGGCAGTTTCCGGCTCGGCGTGTCCCCGGGGATGGTCAAGCACGAGGGCACGCAGACCACGCTGTGGGCGGAGGAAGTGCGCGAGCGGCACGGCCGGCTCCTCAACCTCGCCCGGTACGTCAAGACCGGTGAGGTCACCGCCAAGGACACCGGAGAGTAGAGGGGGAGGGGCCGATGGTCGCGGTCGGGGAAGGACTCGACAAGGCGGTGCAGGGCGCGTTCACCCGCCCGATCCCGAAGTCCGCGGGTGCCCGGATGCGCTACCTGGTCAGGCAGCACCAGGGCAGCACCAAGCGGGTCGCCCAGCTGCTCGGCATCACCCAGCGGACCGTCGAGCGGTACGTCAAGGACGAGATCAGGCGTCCCCGGAAGGATCTCGCCGGCCGGCTGGAGAGCGAGGTCCGCCGGCGGTGGCAGCCGCAGGTCCGCGCGCGGGCGAAGCGGGCCGCGGCGACCACCGACGGCATCATGATCGACACCCGTGCACGGTTCGGTTTCACCGCGGCGCCGGGCAGCACCGACGACGCCCGACTGCGCCATCTGACCCTCGCCCTGCCGCCCCGGCACGCCGCCCGCCTCTTCGAGGCGCGGGAGCGGGGCGCCACCGAGGACCAGCTGCGGCAGGCGGTCGCCGAGGCCCTGGGCGAGGTCTACTTCCGCGACAGCGGCCGTCGCGCGCACGGTCTGGAAGTGGAGCTGACCGATGTCGAACATCTGGAGTTCGACCTGTAGAGGCCGGCACCGTCCGCATGCGAGAAGGAAGCGCGGACCGCACCCTGGTGGCATGGCTGCCGATCGTCCCGTCGTCGTCTACCCGCCCGACGAGGAGGGCGGGCGCCGCGTGCGCGTCGACGGCGAGATCCTGGGCCGCGCCTACGGCCTCGGGGACATCACCGAGTTCCTTCGCCGGGCGGGCCTGGAGGACGTGGACGAGGCGTGGGTGCGCGGGTCCGGGCTGATCGAGTGGCGGGGCGGCGGCCCGGGCGTCTGGGAACACTGACCCGCTGACCCGCTGACCCGCTGACCCGCTGACCCGCTGACCCGCTGACCCGCTGACCGCTGACCGCTGACCGCTGACCCGACGACTGCCTCCCGCCGACTGCCTCCCGCCCTCCGCCCTCCGCCCTCCGCCTCCCGTCCCCACCCACCCACCCGTCCCCCGCGCGCCGCCGGTCCGTCCGGCCGACACGGCGAATCAGACGGGTTAAGTGGGTGAAGCCTGAGCCGGTGTCCGTCGTGCGGGGCATGCATGACGATCCCCGGCCGTTTCCGGCCGAGCTGTGACATCACGTGCTGGAGGCGAATGATGAACCCAAGGGCCGATCAGGCCGACCCCACGACCCACAAGGTCCCGGTACTCATCGTCGGCGGTTCCCTGGTCGGCCTGTCGACCTCGCTGTTCCTCGGACGACTGGGGGTGCCGCACATCCTCGTGGAGCGGCACGCGGGCACCTCGATCCACCCCCGCGGCCGAGGCAACAACGTCCGCACGATGGAGCTGTTCCGGGTGGCCGGCGCCGAGCCGGGGATCCGGCAGGCCGCCGCCACGCTGGCCGACAACCACGGCATCCTGCAGACCCCGAGCCTGGTCGGCGACGAGGGCGAGTGGCTGTTCCGGGACATCGACCCCGGCGGCGGCCTGGCCCGCTTCAGCCCCAGCTCATGGTGTCTGTGCAGCCAGAACGACCTCGAGCCGGTGCTGCTCGACCACGCCGCGGGGCTCGGCGGCGATCTGCGCTACGCCACCGAGATGATGTCGTTCGACCCCGACCCCGACGGTGTCACCGCCGTGGTGAAGAGCCGGGAGACGGGCGAGCACACCACCATCCGCGCCGACTACCTCGTCGCCGCCGACGGCCCCCGCAGCCCCGTCCGGGAGCAGCTCGGCATCGGCCAGAGCGGCCCCGGCGACCTGTTCCACAACATCAGCGTCACCTTCCGCTCCCGTCGCCTCGCCGACGTGGTGGGCGACCGCCGCTTCATCGTCTGCTACCTGACCGACCCGGAAGCGGACGGTGCGCTGCTGCCCGTCGACAACCGCGAGAACTGGGTCTTCCACGCCCCCTGGCACCCGGAACACGGCGAGACGCTGGAGGAGTTCACCGACGAGCGGTGCGTCGAGCACATCCGCCGCGCGGTCGGGAACATGGACATCGACGTGGAGATCACCGGCAGGGCACCCTGGCACGCCGCGCAGCGCGTCGCCCGCAGCTACCGCTCCGGCCGGGTCTTCCTCGCCGGCGACTCGGCGCACGAGATGTCCCCGACCGGCGCCTTCGGCTCCAACACCGGTATCCAGGACGCCCACAACCTCGCCTGGAAGCTGGCCGCCGTCCTCGGCGGCTGGGCGGGCGAGGGCCTGCTGGACACGTACGACGCCGAGCGCCGCCCGGTGGCGGAGGCGACCAGTGCCCGGGCCGCCGCCCGCTCGGTCGAGCACAGCCACCCCGGTTTCGCCCCGCCCCCCGGCGCCGGCGGTGGCGGCGGCCCCCAGCGCGGCATCCTCAACGTCGCCCTCGGCTACCGCTACCCGCACGGCGCCGTGGTCGGCACCGACCCCGCGAGCCCGGTCGTCCCGGAGAGCCTGGACCTGACGGGTCAACCTGGCACCAGAGCACCGCACTTGTGGCTGCGGCGCCAGGGTCAGCGGGTGTCGTCCCTCGACCTCTACGAGCGCTCGCTGGTGCTGCTCAGCGACGCCTCGGACCCGAGCGGGTGGCACAAGGCAGCCGTCCGTCTCGCCGAGGAGATGTCCGTGCCGCTGACCTCCTACCGGGTGGGCGCCGGACCCGAGGCCGACCTGACGCCCGCGGACGACGCGGACTGGGCCGCCGTGCACGGCACGACCCCGGCAGGCGCCGTCCTGGTGCGCCCCGACGGGTTCGTCGCCTGGCGGTCGCCTGGCTCGGTGCCCGACGCCGAAGCGGTACTGCGCCAGGTGCTGACCGCGGTCCTGGCGGCCGCCTGACCTCCCCGCGGCGCGGTCCCCGCCCCAGCCGCCCGAGCAGCACCCCAGAGCCGTCCGTGAGACGGCAGCCGGCCGGTCTCGTCGCCCCCGCGACGGGCCGGCCGGTGTCATGTCGTCAGACGGCCCGTGAGGGGCCGTCACGAGCGCCTGGACGCAAAGCCGGACGTGACCTCAGTTCCGGGAAGGGCCGCCGGAATTGACGGGACGGCGGAGCCGGTTCCCACGAGTGGCGGGTCCGTTCACCCGACTGATCGTCCTGAGTAGCGGCGGGCGCCGGACTGGCTGACGGTTGACCACGTCGGGGCCGAGTCAAGCCAGCTGACCAAGAGGTAGCTGCTCGGCCGTCGACGGAAGGAATGTCTGATGCGCTCTGCTCGCATGCTTCTCGCCACCGGGGCGGCTTCCGCTGCCCTCGCCCTCGGCGCCCTCGGTGCCACCGGCGCCCACGCGGTCGGCTCGGACCACGAGGACTCCTCCTACAGCCAGGAGGAGAGCAAGGAGAACGGCTCCGAGAACGGCAAGGAGAACGGCTCCGAGCACGGCAAGGAGAACGGCTCCGAGCACGACAAGGAGAACGGCTCGGAGAACAGCAAGGACGAGGACTACAACAAGGACGAGGACTACAACAAGGACGAGGAGGACTACAACAAGGACGAGGACTACAACAAGGACGAGGACTACAACAAGGACGAGGACTACAACAAGGACGAGGAGGACTACGGCAAGGAGCACGAGAAGGACTCCTACGAGTCCCCGCGTGGTGGCGTGCACACCGGTGGCGGTGCGCTGGCCCTGATCAACGAGGGCGACTGGAGCAAGGACTCGGGCTCCTCGAAGGAGAGCGAGCACGGTTCGGGCTACAGCAAGGACAGCGAGCACGAGTCCGGCTACAGCAAGGACAGCGGGACCAAGGAGTCCTGGGGCAGCGACCACGACAAGCCCCGCGGCGGTATGCACACCGGTGGCGGCGCCCTGTCCGCTCCGAACATGACCGCGGGCGGGCTCGCCGTCCTGGCGGTCGCCGGAACCGGTCTGTACGCGGTGCGCCGTAGGAAGACGGCCGGAAGCGCGGTCTGATCCATGCCGGACGCGATAGCCGCCGCGGCCGCCACGCGCGAGCCGCGTGGCGGCCCCGGTCGGCCCGCCCGGTACCCCGTCCGCTTTGCTGCCGTGCCCTAGTGAGGTGGTTTCCGATGGCAGCTGGTCCGCCTACTCCCGCTGACGACGAACTGGACGCGCCCGAGCAGGGGTCCCGCTCCGGCGCGATGGTGATGTGCGCCGTCGCCGCTCTGGTTCTGGTCATGAGTCTCGTCGGCGGCCAGGACACGACGCCCGGCTCCCGGGCGCCGCAGGCCGCTTCGGCCGGCGCCTCGGCGTCGTCGGAGGGCGGGTCGGCGCAGCCCGCCGACACATCGGCCCCGTCCGCAGGACGGCCGCCGACGAAGCGTCTTCCGAGATCGAAGCCCGTGCGGCTGCTCATCCCGAAGATCTCGGTCGACGCGCCCTTCACGGACCTCGCCATCGGCCCCTCGGGGCAACTGGAGCCCCCGCCCGCGGCCGACACCAACCTCGTCGGCTGGTACGCCAAGGGACCCTCCCCGGGGGAGATCGGTACGTCGGTGATCGCCGGACACGTCGACACGGCGACGTCCCCCGCCGTCTTCGTGGGCCTCGGCGAACTGGAGGAGGGCGACGTCTTCCACGTCAGACGAGCCGACGGACGCAAGGCGTCGTTCGAGGTCGACGACGTGGAGACGTTCGAGAAGGACGACTTCCCCGACGAACGGGTGTACGGCGACTCCTCCAGGCCCGAGGTCCGGCTCATCACCTGTGCGGGTGAGTACGACCGCAAGGTACGGGACTACACGGAGAACCTCGTCGTCTTCGCCCACCTCGTCTGAGGGGACGCCCTCGTCCTTCGCTCCGCACAACCCGCTGCGCGGCCGGTCACCCGCGTAGTTCATACGAGTCGCGCTCTTCACAGGTCGGGCACAGGATCGAGGAACGCTGACGTCGACTCACCGTGACCGAACCACACCCCGCCCTCGCCGAAGGAGATGTGCGCAGGATGACCACCACGTCCGAACGTGTTTCGGGATCGCTGACACGACAGATCTCGCAACGTGTCTCCCAGTCCGTGTTCGACGGCTCCAGGCTCCGTGTCGTCCTGCTGGTGGACGTCTACGACGGCGCACAGCAGCAGTTCCTGGAGGCCTACGAGCAGCTGTGCAACCAGGTCGCGTCCGTCCCCGGGCACGTCAGCGACCAGCTGTGCCAGTCCATCGAGAACCCCTCGCAGTGGCTCATCACCAGTGAGTGGGAGAGCGCCCCGCCGTTCCTCACCTGGGTGAACAGCGAGGAGCACGTGCGGATGGTGGCACCGCTGCACGACTGCGTCCGCGACACCAGGTCGCTGCGCTTCCACGTGGTCCGCGAGACCGGCGGCCCCGCAGCGGAGCCGAACGCCGGACAGCGCCGGCTCCAGGCGTCGCCGCGCATCGGTGACGGCGTCATCCGCCACGCGCTCACCTTCACCGTCAAGCCCGGCAGCGAGGAGGCCGTCGCCAAGATCCTCGCCGGCTACGCCTCGCCGGAGCCGCGGGTCGACGACACCACCCGCCTGTGCCGCACCTCCCTGTTCATGCACGGCAACCGCGTGGTGCGGGCCGTCGAGGTGCGCGGCGACCTGCTCGCGGCGCTGCGCCACGTCGCCCGGCAGCCCGAGGTGCGCGCCGTCGAGGAGGCCATCAACCCTCACCTCGAGCAGCAGCGCGACCTCGACGACCCGGCGTCCGCCCGCGCCTTCTTCACCCGGGCCGCCCTGCCCGCCGTACACCATGTGACGGCGGGCCAGGAGACCCCGGACGCGGTGCGCCACGCCCTGTACTACCCGGCCCGCGAAGGGTGCGCCATGCGGCTGGCGGAACTCCTCGCCCGGCACGACGAGGCGGCGGCGGACGACCCGAAGGGCCCGGTGCTGCGCAGCACCATCTTCCAGAGCGAGGACGTCGTGATGCGGCTGATCGACGTGCACGGCGGGCTCGACGCCGACCCCGGCGCGGTGCTCGGTCTCAGCGACCGCGCCCAGGCCGCCGAACTCACGGCGCTCCTCGACGCCGAAGCCCTCGGCGTCGATGCCGCCGCGCTGAAGGACGGCGACCCCGCCCGCCTTCTCACACTCGCCCGTATGGAACTCGTCACCGACCGCCGCGCACCCGAAGAAGCCTGAGCCCACGCCCTGGCTGCAGCGGCCGAGCCGCCGTGTCGACACGGCGCCTGATCCGGAGGAAAGTCGTGATCAATCCCAGAATCGTGCATCTGAGCGAGGTAGAGCCCAACACCAGGCGCGGTGGCGACCTGCGCGCCATGCTCACTCCCGCCACGGTCGGCTCCACCAGCGGCTTCATGGGCGTGGCCATCGTGCAGCCCGGCGACCGCATCGGTGAGCACTACCACCCGTACTCCGAGGAGTTCATCTATGTGGTGTGCGGGCAGCTGGAGGTGGACCTGGACGGCGAACCCCACCCGCTGCAGCCCGAGCAGGGGCTGATGATCCCCGCCTACATGCGGCACCGCTTCCGCAACGTCGGCAACGTGGAGGCCCGCATCGTCTTCCACCTGGGCCCGCTGGCGCCCAGCCCGCCCCTCGGCCATGTCGACACCGAGGAGACCGACGGCCTTCCCGTCGGCGCGGAGATGAACGTGGGCGGCGTGCCGGCGGCCGAGCGTACGCAGGTCCGGTCATGATGACCCGGCGCGTGGCGGTCACCGGTATAGGCATTGTCGCCCCGGGCGGTATCGGCGTACCGGCCTTCTGGGAGCTGCTGTCCCAGGGCCGTACCGCGACGCGGGGCATCACCTTCTTCGACCCGTCCGGGCTGCGCTCCCGGATCGCCGCCGAATGCGACTTCGACCCGGCGGCCCACGGCCTGGATCCCGCGGAGGCCGAACGCTGCGACCGGTACATCCAGTTCGCCCTGGTCGCCGGCGAGGAAGCGGTACGCGACTCCGGACTCGACCTCGCCAAGGAGAACCCTTGGCGGGTCGGGGTCTCCCTGGGCACCGCGGTCGGCGGCACCACCCGGCTGGAGCACGACTACGTCCTGGTCAGCCATGGCGGCAAGCGCTGGGACGTGGACCACCGGGAGGCGGAGCCGAACCTGCACCGCGCCTTTTCGCCCAGCACCCTCGCCTCCACGGTGGCGGAGCGGTTCGGGGCGTGCGGACCGGTGCAGACCGTCTCCACCGGCTGCACCTCCGGGCTCGACTCGATCGGGTACGCCTTCCACACCATCGAGGAGGGCCGGGCCGACGTGTGCATCGTCGGCGCCTCGGACTCGCCGATCTCGCCGATCACGATGGCGTGCTTCGACGCGATCAAGGCGACCTCCCCGAACAACGACGACCCGGCCCACGCGTCGCGCCCCTTCGACGCCGACCGCAACGGGTTCGTCATGGGTGAGGGCGGTGCCGTGCTCGTCCTGGAGGAGCTGGAACACGCCCGGGCCCGTGGGGCGCGCGTGTACTGCGAGGTCGGCGGCTACGCCACCTTCGGCAACGCCTACCACATGACCGGTCTGACCAGCGAGGGCCTGGAGATGGCGCGGGCCATCGAGCTGGCACTCGACCACGCCCGGCTCGACGGCACCGACATCGACTACGTCAACGCGCACGGGTCGGGCACCCAGCAGAACGACCGCCATGAGACGGCCGCGGTCAAGCGGGCCCTGGGACAGCACGCCTACGACACACCCATGAGCTCCATCAAGTCCATGGTGGGTCACTCCCTCGGCGCGATCGGATCGATCGAGGTCGTCGCCTGTGTGCTGGCCCTCGCCCACCAGGTCGTACCGCCCACCGCGAACTACGAGACCCCGGACCCCGAGTGCGACCTGGACTACGTGCCGCGCGTCGCCCGTGAGCGACGGCTGAACAGCGTGCTCTCCGTGGGCAGCGGGTTCGGCGGCTTCCAGTCCGCGGTGGTCCTGAACCGGCCGAGGGAGAAGACACGATGAGCGAACCACATCGGCGGCGCGCGGCCGTCACCGGTATCGGAGTGGTCGCGCCCAACGGAACCACCACCGAGACCTTCTGGAAGTCCACCAAGGAGGGCATCAGCGTCCTGGACCGCGTCACCCGGGACGGGTGCGAGGACCTGCCGCTGCGGATCGCCGGTGAGATCCGGGAGTTCGACCCGTCGGCGGCGATCGAGGAGCGCTTCCTCGTCCAGACGGACCGGTTCACGCACTTCGCGATGGCCGCCGCCGACCTCGCCCTCGACGACGCCCGCCTGCCCCGGTCCGACACCGACGGTTCTCCGTTCTCCGTCGGCGTGGTGACCGCGGCCGGCTCCGGCGGCGGCGAGTTCGGCCAGCGCGAGCTCCAGCAACTGTGGGGCAAGGGCAGCCGCTTCGTCGGGCCGTACCAGTCCATCGCCTGGTTCTACGCGGCCAGCACCGGCCAGATCTCCATCCGCCGCGGCTTCAAGGGGCCGTGCGGCGTGGTCGCCGCCGACGAGGCCGGGGGCCTGGACGCCCTGGCACACGCGGCGCGGGCCGTGCGGCGCGGCACCGAGGTGATCGTGGCCGGGTCGACGGAGGCGCCGCTGGCTCCCTACTCGGTGGTCTGCCAGCTCGGTTACCAGGAGCTGAGCACCGTCGACGACCCGTCCCGCGCCTACCGCCCGTTCACCTCGGCGGCTTGCGGTTTCGTGCCGGCCGAGGGCGGCGCCATGCTCGTGGTCGAGGACGAGGAATCGGCCCGGGAGCGGGGCGCGCAGGTGCGGGCCTTCGTCGCGGGGCACGCGTCGACGTTCACCGGCGCCTCCCGCTGGGAGCAGTCCCGCGAGGGGCTGGCCCAGGCCGTCCGGGGCGCCCTGGACGAGGCCGGCTGCGCCCCCGAGGAGATCGACGTGGTCTTCGCGGACGCCCTCGGCGTCCCCGACGCCGACCGTGCCGAGGCGCTGGCCATCGCCGACGTCCTCGGCGCGCACGGCCGTCGGGTGCCCGTCACGGCGCCGAAGACCGGCATCGGCCGGGGCTACTGCGCCGCGCCGGTGCTGGACGCCGCGGCGGCCGTTCTCGCCATGGAGCAGGGCTGTGTCCCACCCACCCCCAATGTCTTCGACATCTGCCATGACCTCGACCTGGTGACGGGCGCGGCGCGGGTCGCCGAGGTGCGCACGGCGCTGGTCCTCAGCCGGGGCCTCATGGGGTCGAACTCGGCGCTGGTGCTTCGGCACGGCACCACCGACGCCTCGCAGTGAGACGTCGCGGAGCAAAGGAGAAAACGCATGAGTGACCGAATCACCGTGGAAGAGCTGGCCGAGCTCATGAAGAAGGCCGCCGGAGTCACCGTCCCCGCGCCGGAGCTCCAGCAGCAGCAGGATTCCGGCTTCGACTCCTTCGGCGTCGACTCGCTGGGGCTGCTCGGTATCGTCGGCGAGCTGGAGAACCGTTACGGCACGCCGATGCCGCCCGACGCGGAGCGCTCCAAGACCCCGCGCCAGTTCCTGGACCTCGTCAACAGCGCGCTGCTGGCGGGGGCCTGAGATGGCCGGCCACACGCAGAACGAGATCGTCATCGCCGCACCGGTCGACCTCGTCTGGGACATGACCAACGACGTGGCGGGCTGGCCGCAGCTGTTCAGCGAGTACGCCTCCGTCGACATCCTGTCCCAGGAGGGGAACAAGACCACCTTCCGGCTCACCATGCACCCCGACCAGGACGGCAAGGTGTGGAGCTGGGTCTCGGAGCGGGAGGCCGACCGCGAGACGCTGTCCGTCACGGCCCGCCGCGTCGAGACGGGGCCCTTCGCGTACATGAACATCCGCTGGCAGTACAAGCAGGTGCCCGAGGGCACCCGGATGACGTGGACGCAGGACTTCGAGATGAAGCCCGACGCGCCGGTCGACGACGACTGGATGACGGACAACATCAACCGGAACTCCAAGGTGCAGATGGCCCTGATCCGGGACCGCATCGAGCAGGCCGCCGCGGAGCGCGAGCCCGTGCCGAGCCTGACCGACTGAGCGGGACGGAGAACCGGACGATGCACCAGGCACTGATCGTCGCCCGTATGGCCCCGGGCTCCGCGCAGGACATCGCCAAGGTGTTCGCGGAGTCGGACAGCGGAGAACTCCCGCACCTCATCGGGGTCACCGGGCGCAGTCTGTTCCAGTTCGGTGATGTGTACCTGCACCTCATCGAGTCCGAGCGGGACCCGGGACCCGCCATCGCCAAGATGGTCGGGCACCCCGAGTTCAAGGACATCAGCGAGCGCCTCTCGGCGTACGTCAGCGCGTACGATCCCGAGACCTGGCGGTCGCCGAAGGACGCGATGGCGCACTGCTTCTACCGCTGGGACCGGGACGCCACCGGCTGAACCGCCCAGCCCCACGCCAGCCGCCGGACACGCGAGGTGAGCGTGCCCGGCGGCCGGCGTCGTACGGCGCTGCCTCACCGGCGGGCGCTGCCACCCGGGACGGTGCAGTCGAACGCGTGCAGATAGGCGTTGACCGGACGCATGTCGTCGATGTCCAGGCCCGCGGCGGTGAGCCGGCCGACCATGCTCTCGGTGGTGTGCTTGGCCCCACCGACGTTGAGCAGCAGCAGCAGGTCCATGGCGGTGCTGAACCTCATCGAGGGGGTGTCGTCGACCAGGTTCTCGATGACCACGACCCGCGCTCCGGGGCCGCCCGCCGCGATGACGTTGCGCAGTGCCCGGGCGGTGCTGTCGTCGTCCCACTCCAGGATGTTCTTGATGATGTACACATCCGCCTGGACGGGGATGTCCACGCGGCAGTCGCCCGGCACGATCCGGACCCGGTCCGCGAGCGCGCCTCCCGGACGCAGCCGGGGATCGGCGTTCTCCACCACGCGCGGCAGGTCGAGCAGGGTGCCGTGCAGCGACGGGTACTTCTCCAGCAGGCTCGCCACCACATGCCCCTGGCCGCCGCCGATGTCGGCGACCGACTTGCTCCCCGACAGATCGAGGAACTCGGCGACCTCCCGCGCGGACTGCGTGCTGGAGGTCGTCATGGCGCGGTTGAAGACGTCGGCCGACTCCGGGGCGTCCTCGTTGAGGTAGGTGAAGAACTCCTTGCCGTACAGGTCCTCCACGACGTTGCGGCCGGTGCGCACCGCCTCGTCCAGCTTGGGCCACGCGTCCCAGGTCCACGGCTCGGTGCACCACAGGGTGATGTAGCGCAGGCTGTGCGGGTCGTCCTCGCGCAGCAGCCGGGACATGTCGGTGTGCGCGAACGTCCCGTCCTGCTGCTCGGCGAAGACGCCGTAGCAGGAGAGGGCCCGCAGCAGCCGACGCAGTGGCTGGGGCTCGGTCTTCACCGCGGACGCGAGGTCCTCCACGGCCATCGGGGTGGCGCCGAGCGCGTCGGCCACCCCCAGCCGGGCGGCCGCGCGGAGGGCGGCGGCACACGCCGCCCCGAACACGAGCTCCCTCAGCCGCATGGGCGGCGCAGGGGCGGTCTCTGCGGTCGTCATGTGCCGCCTTCCTTCCTTGCAGGGTGGTGCGGACGGTCCGCCGGGCGGCTCAGCACAGGCCCGCGGGCCGAGACGCCTGGCAGGTGTTGCCTTCGAAGGTGTTGCTCACACCGCTGTCCACGTCGACGAGGTCGGCCGGGGCGTTGTTCCCCAGCGTGTTGTCGCTGATCCGGTTCCGCTCGCCGGAGGCGCCGACGATGCTCTTGAACAGGACGATGCCGCCCGACATCGGCGACTCGCCGGCGTGGTCGCGGACCACGTTCCGCGTGATCAGGGTGTCCTCGGTGCCGGTCAGGACGATGCCGGAGCCCTGGATGGCGTCCAGGCGGGCGGTCGCCGGGCAGGACTTGTTGTTGCGCACGATGTGGTTGTCGCGCACGGTGAGGGCGCCGGCCCGCGGCTTGTTCTCGTCACCGACGAGGAACACACCCGCGCAGTTGCCGGTCGCGTGGTTGCCGGAGACGGTCAGGTTGCGCAGCCGGCGGACGGTGACGCCGATCCGGTTGCCCTCCAGCCGGTTCTTCTCCACCACGGTGCCCCGGGTGTCCAGGGCGCCTTCCTCGGCGCTGATCGTGTTGGCGAGGAACAGGCCCGCGTCACCGTTGTCCCGGGCCGTGTTCTTGCGCAGCACGCTGCGGATCGAACGCTCCTGGGCGATACCCCACACGCCGTTCTTCACCGCCGTCACGTCGTGCACGGTCAGCCCGTCCGTCGAGACCGCGGACACCCCGGACTTGGCGAAGCCGGTCACCGTCAGGGAGGCGACGGTGACGTCCCGGACGGCGCGGTCCTTGGTCCCCTCCACACAGATGCCGTTGCCGCTCGCGGCACAGGCGTCGGCCGCCTTGTCCGCGCTCGGCCTGATCACGGTGTCGCGGCCCATGCCCCGCAGGCTCAGCCCGGACGTCGTCACCTTGACACTCTGGTGGTAGGTGCCGGTGGTCACGAGCACGGTGTCGCCGGGCTTCGCGGCGTCCACGGCCTCCTGGATGGATTCCCCCGGGAAGACCAGGTGGGTCTCGGGCACGGCGATCGGCGGAGCCGCGCCGAGCCCCACCCCCATCAGCGCGGCGGTGCACGCCAGATACGCGATATGGCATTTCGTCATATTCCGCACGGTATGACCAGATGGGTCGCGGACGTGCCGGATGCGCCATCCGACGGCGTGTCCCACGCCCGCAGGGCAGGCCGGACCGCTCGCGGTCAGTCCCGCGGACGGGCGCGATCCCGCTCCCTGGCCCGCAGGATCTCGACGGTGCGCTCGCACCAGTCGAGGTTGCCCCGTTCGAAGGCGAGGCCCCGGGTGCAGGTCAGATAGGGGCCGATGCGGCGGCCGTGGCGCAGGAAGTCCTCCTCCGCGCGGTCGCCGCGCATGGTGTGCAGCAGTTCCTCGAACAGCTCGATCCTGGCCCGGGCGAAGGCGGCTCGTGCGGTGAGCTGGTCGATCAGGGCCCGGGTGTCGACATGGTCGACGGCCTGCACCTTGACCAGGAGGTCGTCGCGGATGGCGGACGGCTTGGCGGAGGCGGACGCGAAGCGCTCCAGCTCCGCGAGGCCGGCGTCGGTCACATGGAACAGACGCTTGTTGGGGCGGCTCTCCTGCACGACCTCCCGGCCGGCGACGAACCCCTCCTTCTCCAGCCGGCTCAGCTCCGCGTAGAGCTGCTGCGGCTGGGCGTGCCAGAAGTTCGCCACGCCCAGGTCGAACGCCTTCGCCAGCTGGTAGCCGCTGAGCTCGCCGTCGAGCAGGGCCGCCAGCACGGCGTGCCGTAGTGCCATCGGACCGCTTCCCTCCTGCCCCTGTCGGCGTGTGCACCACCCATGATAGTCATGAAAATGACTACTCATATTCATGACTATGGAGGCTGGGCAGCATGACCACCGCAGACCGTTTCCGCGCCGCCGTCGACCACCGCGACCTCGCCGCTCTCGACGACCTCTTCACCGACGACATCCGCCTCTACAGCCCGGTGAAGTTCACCCCGTTCGAGGGCAAGCCGATGGTGATGGGCCTCTTCGGCGTCCTGCTGCGCACGTTCGAGGACTTCCGCTACATCGGCCAGTACGCGGGCGAGGCGCAGACCAGCGCCGACGGCACCTCGGCGCCGTCCGAGATCCTGCTGTTCCGCGCCACGGCCGGCGGCAAGGAGATCCACGGCGTAGACCTGCTGCACTTCGACGACGAAGGGCGGATCAAGGAGTTCACGGTCATGGTCCGGCCGCAGTCCGCCGTCCACGCCCTCGGCGAAGCCGTGCTCGCCGGGCTGGCCGCGGACGGCCTCGTACCGACCTCGGCCGATCGGTAGGACACGCGCCGCCGCGCGCCGTGGCGGGCGACGCGGTGGACCGGCCAGGAGGGACACCGCGGCGGCGCGGCCTCACCGCCGCGGGCTGTCCGGAGGAACCGGAACCCGGGCGCTCCCGCGCTCCCGCTTCACCGGGCTCGACTTCAAGGACGACGGCGACTGTCCGATGCTCGAGATCAACCGCCAGGGCCGCCCAGAGGGGCCTGCTCGGACCGGGACACGACGAAGGCCCCCACCGACGGGTGGGGGCCTTCGTGCGGAGCGCCGGCCACGACTTGAACGTGGTCCTGCCCCCTGGAAGGGGACTGTGCGACGGTTACACCTCCGGCGCTTGACGGGCAGCGCCGCTGCTCAGGCTGCCCGACACCTCGACAGTACGCACCGCCGCGGCGGCCGGCCACCGCAACGAGCGGCAGACGGGTGACGTGTCGCCCGGTTCACCTGGGTGGCCCAGGAGCGGTTGCCAGGGCGGAAGGTGTCCGTCGGCGGTGGGCTCAGTTCCCGCCGCGCGCCCTGCGGCCGGTACGCGCGACGCGTGGGCGGTCGCCGGCGTCGAGGGGGCCGGAGTACCCCACCGTGCCGAGGCTGAGCAGGACATGGCGCTCGGCGACCTCCTCGGCGGTCAGCGGACCCTCGGCCCGGTACCAGTTGGCCACGCCCTGGCACATGATGAGGACCGCCCGCACGGCGTCGGCCGGGATGGGTGTGGTGAAGGCTCCTTCGCGGATCCCGGCCTGGACGGTGTCGAGCAGCATGTGCTGCAGGTAGTCGCGCAGAGCCACGTACCGGGCGCGGTTCTCGGGTTCCAGGCTGCGGATCTCGGTGTCGAGGAAGGCCAGGCCCTTGCGGTTGGCCATGTAGAGCACGATCGACTCCACCATGCCGCAGAAGCGGGGCAGCGGTTCCTCGCCGGCCTCGGCGGCGGCGGCCCGGCAGCGGTCCAGGACGTCCTTCATGGACGTCTCCAGGAGTGTGGTGAGCAGGGCCTGCTTGTTCTCGTAGTGGTAGTAGAGGGCGGGCACGGTGACGCCGACCCGGCCGGCTATGTCCCGCACCGAAGTGCCGTGGTAGCCGTGCTCGTTGAACGCCTCCATGGCGTGCAGCAGGATCGGGTGCAGGTCGAGCGGGCCGTACGAGCGCCAGTGTGGTGCGGGAGCGGCGGTGACGCGGCTCGGTTCGGTGCTCAACGGCTCTCCTCCGACGGCTGGACGACGGGGACATCGTAGGTCCTCCACGGCGGTTCACGCACCGGTTGGTCGCTTATCGATCGCTCAGTGGCTGTCGAGCGGATCGTCAATAAACAGCTCCGTCACAGGCGTTGACCATCTCGTGTTGCGCTCCTACGGTCTTAGCGAACGCTCAGTAAGTACCCGATCCCCTTGCGGAGAGGACCCGATGAGCCCGACGAGTGATGCCCCGGCGGCCGGCCCCCGCCCGACGACCACGGCCGGCGACCGCGCCGGTCCGCTGGCCGGAGTGCGCGTGGTGGAGCTGGCGGGCATCGGCCCCGCCCCCTTCGCCGCGATGCTCCTCGCCGACCTGGGCGCGGACGTCGTCCGCGTCGACCGGCCCAGCCCGTCCCCGGTCGGTATCGCCCCCGCGCAGGACCTGGCCAACCGCAACAAGCGGTCCGTCCTCGTCGACCTGAAGACGCCAGGGGGACCCGGCACCGTGCGGGCACTCGCCGCGCGCGCCGAAGTCCTCGTCGAGGGCTACCGACCCGGCGTCGCCGAACGCCTCGGGGTGGGACCGGGGGACTGCCTCGCCGTCAACCCGGCGCTGGTGTACGGCCGGATGACCGGCTGGGGCCAGCACGGACCGCTGGCGCCGCGGGCGGGACACGACATCGGCTACATCGCCACCGCGGGCGCCCTCGGACTGATCGGCCCCGCCGACGGCCCGCCCGTCGTCCCCCTCAACCTGCTCGGCGACTACGCGGGCGGTTCCCTCTACCTGGTGGCCGGCGTGCTCGCCGCGCTGCTCACGGCCCGCGCCTCCGGCCGCGGACAGGTGGTGGACGCCGCGATCGTCGACGGCACCGCGCACCTCACCACCGTCGTCCGGGGCATGCTCGCCGCCGGGGGATGGCGTGCCGAGCGGGGCCGCAATCTGCTCGACGGAGGCTGCCCCTACTACACCGTCTACGAGACCGCGGACGGCGGCTGGATGGCCGTGGGCGCGCTGGAGCCGCAGTTCTACCGCGAGTTCGTCCGGGTTCTCGGTGTGCCGGGCGAGGAACTGCCGGACCGGGACGACCCGCGCGACTGGCCGGAGCTGCGCGCCAGGTTCGCGGCACGCTTCCGGACGGCGAGCCGCGAGGCCTGGACGGCTCTCTTCGAGGGCACCGACGCCTGCGTGGCGCCCGTGCTGTCGCTGCACGAGGCGGCCGGCCATCCGCATCTGGCCGGGCGCGGCACCTTCACCGAGGCGCACGGTCTCACCCAGCCCGCCGTCGCTCCCCGCTTCTCCGAAACCCCCGGCGCGCTCCGCCTGCCCCCCGCCGAGCCCGGAGCCCACACCGAGGAAGTGGCCCGCGACTGGGCGGTCCCCGAACTCACCGCCGCGAAGTCCGCCCCGGCCGGGGCGGCGAAGGACGCCGACTGATGGAACTCTCCACGCCCCTCACCTACGCCGGCAATCCGCGCACCGCCGCGGACCGGGCCGCCGCACTGGAACAGGCCGGGCTCGACGCCGTCTGGGTGGCCGAGGCCTACGGCTTCGACTCGCCGACGATCATGGGATATCTCGCCGCCCGCACGGACCGGATGAAGATCGGCTCCGCCATCCTCAACGTCTACTCCCGCACTCCCGCACTGCTCGCCCAGACCGCCGCCGGACTGGACGCCCTCACCGGCGGACGCGCCCTGCTGGGCATCGGCGCCTCCGGACCGCAGGTCGTCGAGGGCTGGCACGGCCGCCGCTACGACAAGCCCCTCGGCCGGACCCGCGAGGCCATCGAACTGGCCCGGCGCATCTGGCGCCGCGAAGTGATCGAGCACCACGGCATCACCGACCTGCCGCTGCCCCCGGAGAAGGGTGGCACCCTCGGCAAACCGCTGAAACTGCTCACCCACCCGGTCCGCGACACCATCCCCGTCTACGTCGCCGCGCTCGGCCCGGCCAACGTCCGGATGACCGCCCAACTGGCCGACGGCTGGCTGCCGTTCCTCTACGCGCCGGAGCACGCGGACAAGGTGTGGGGCAAGGCCCTGGCGGAAGGCGCGGCGCTGCGCGACCCGGCACTCGGACCGCTGTCCGTCGTGGCGGGCGGGCTGCTCGCGATCGGCGAGGACGCCGAGGCGGTCCGCGACCTGATGCGGCCCACCATCGCGCTCTACGTCGGCGGCATGGGCGCGCCCGGCCGCAACTTCTACTACGACCTCGTCTGCTCCTACGGCTACGAGGCCGAGGCCGCCGCCGTCCAGGAGCACTACCTGGCCGGCCGGAAGAGACAGGCGGAGGCCGCCGTCCCGGCGGGGCTGTGCGAACTGGTCTGCCTGGCCGGACCGGAGGGCTATGTGCGCGACCGCGTCGAGGCCTTCCGGGAGTCGGGCGTGACCATGCTCAACATCACGCCCGCCGGCCCGGATCCGGCCCGGCTCGTCGAACGCGTCAAAGGCTGGCTGTGAACAACCCGCCGCCCCGCATCCCACCCACCCGGAGACGACATGAAGCGTGACCTCTACGGCCCCGAGCACGAAGCCTTCCGCGAGACCGTGCGCACCTTCCTCACCAAGGAGGTGGCCCCGCACCACGAGCAGTGGGAGAAGGACGGAGTCGTCGACCGCGAGGTGTGGCGGTCGGCGGGCCGGCAGGGCCTGCTCGGGCTCGCCGTGCCCGAGGAGTACGGCGGCGGAGGCAGCGACGACTACCGCTACAGCGCCGTCCTCATCGAGGAGTTCGCCCGCGCCGGCGCCTCCGGGCTCGCGCTCAGCCTGCACAACGACATCGTCGGCCCCTACCTCACCCGGCTCACCACCGACGAACAGAAACAGCGCTGGCTGCCCGGCTACACCACGGGTGACATCGTCACGGCCATCGCCATGACCGAACCGGGCGCGGGCTCCGACCTCCAGGGCATCCGCACCACCGCCGTCGACCAGGGCGACCACTACCTGCTCAACGGCGCCAAGACCTTCATCTCCAACGGCGTCCTCGCCGACCTGGTGATCGTCGTCGCCCGCACCACCCCCGAGGGCGGCAGCGCCGGCCAGAGCCTGCTGGTCGTGGAGCGCGGCATGGCGGGCTTCGAGCGCGGCCGCAACCTCGACAAGATCGGGCAGAAGGCGCAGGACACCGCCGAGCTGTTCTTCCACGACGTGCGCGTGCCGAAGGAGAACCTGCTCGGCGAGGAGAACCGGGCGTTCACCTACCTGATGGCCAACCTCGCCCAGGAGCGGCTGGCCATCGCCGTCGGCGCCGCCGCCGCCACCGAGGCCGTACTGGACCTGACGACGCGCTACGTGAAGGAGCGCGAAGCCTTCGGCCGGCCGCTGGCCAAGCTCCAGCACGTGCGCTTCGAGATCGCCGAGATGGCCACCGAGGCGGCCGTCACCCGCAGCTTCATGGACCGCTGCATCGCCGAGCACAGCCGCGGCGAACTCGACGCCGTGCACGCCTCGATGGCCAAGTGGTGGGCGACCGAACTGGAGAAGCGGGTCGCCGACCGCTGTCTCCAACTGCACGGAGGCTACGGCTACATGACGGAGTACCGGGTCGCCAAGGCCTTCGTCGACGGACGCATCCAGACGATCTACGGCGGGACCACCGAGATCATGAAGGAGATCATCGGCCGCTCCCTGCTCGGTTGAGCGCCCCCGCCCCCGCACCGCACCCCTCATCCGGAAGGCACCGATGGTGACCAGTGAAGCGTATGTGTACGAGGCGATCCGCACCCCGCGCGGACGCGGCAAGGCAGGCGGCGCCCTGCACGGAGTCAAGCCCGTCGACCTCGTCGTCGGCCTGATCGACGAGGTCCGCCGCCGTTTCCCCGGCCTCGATCCGGCGGCCGTCGACGACATCGTGCTCGGTGTCGTCAGCCCCGTCGGGGACCAGGGCGCCGACATCGCGCGGACCGCCGCGCTCGCCGCCGGCCTGCCCGACACCGTGGCCGGCGTCCAGGAGAACCGCTTCTGCGCCTCGGGCCTGGAAGCCGTCAACCTGGCCGCCGCCAAAGTGCGTTCGGGCTGGGAGGACCTGGTCCTGGCGGGCGGCGTGGAGTCCATGTCCCGCACCCCGATGGGCAGCGACGGCGGCGCCTGGGCGCAGGACCCGCTGACCAACCACGACACCGGCTTCGTCCCGCAGGGCATCGGAGCCGACCTCATCGCCACCCTGGAGGGCTTCACCCGCCGCGACGTCGACGAGTACGCAGCCCGCTCCCAGGCCCGCGCCGCCGAGGCGTGGAAGGACGGCCGCTTCGACCGGTCCGTCGTCCCCGTCCGCGACCGCAACGGAATGCTCGTCCTCGACCGGGACGAGCACCTGAGGCCCGGCACCACCGCCGACAGCCTCGCCGCGCTCAAGCCGTCCTTCGCGACGGCCGGCGAGGCCGGCGGGTTCGACGCGGTGGCCCTGCAGAAGTACCACTGGGTGGAGAGGATCGACCACGTCCACCACGCGGGCAACTCCTCCGGCATCGTGGACGGCGCCGCCCTCACCCTGATCGGCTCCGCCGCGGCCGGCGAACGGTACGGACTGCGGCCCCGGGCCCGGATCGTGTCGGCCGCCGTCTCCGGCGCCGATCCCACCATCATGCTCACCGGGCCCGCGCCCGCCTCCCGCAAGGCCCTCGCCAAGGCGGGGCTGACGGTCCAGGACATCGACCTGGTCGAGATCAACGAGGCGTTCGCCGCGGTCGTCCTGCGCTTCGTCAAGGACCTCGGCCTAGACCCGGAGAAGGTCAACGTCAACGGCGGTGCCATCGCCATGGGCCACCCCCTCGGCGCGACCGGCGCCATGATCCTCGGCACGCTCGTGGACGAACTGGAGCGCCGCGAACTGCGCCACGGCCTCGCGACCCTCTGCGTCGGCGGCGGCATGGGCATCGCCACCGTCGTGGAACGCCTCTGAGCGCCGGCCCGCGCTCCCCAACCCCGGCCCGTCCACACCCCTGGAGAACCGCACCCCATGGTCACCACCGCCGCAAGCCGCACCATCCGCTGGGAAGAGGACACCACCGGCGTCGTCACCCTCGTCCTCGACGACCCCGACCAGTCGGTCAACACCATGAACGAGGCGTTCATCGACTCGCTCGACGCCGTCGTCGACCGCCTGGAGAGCCACCGCGACACCCTTCGGGGCGTCGTCGTCACCTCCGCCAAGAGCTCCTTCTTCGCCGGCGGCGAGCTGCGGGACCTGATCGCCGTCACCCCCGCCACCGCCGAGCGCTCCTTCGAGGCGGGCATGCGCGTCAAACGCGCCCTGCGCAGGCTGGAGACGCTCGGCCGGCCCGTCGTCGCCGCCCTCAACGGGGCCGCGCTCGGCGGCGGTTACGAGATCGCGCTCGCCTGCCACCACCGGGTCGTCCTCGACCGCCCGGCCGCCCGCGTCGGCCTGCCCGAGGTGACGCTGGGCCTGCTGCCCGGCGGTGGGGGAGTGGTCCGCACGGTGCGCATGTTCGGCATCGCCGACGCCTTGCAGAAGGTCCTGCTGGAAGGCACGCAGTACGGCCCGGAGGCCGCGCTGCGGGCCGGCCTCGTCGACGAGATCGCCGCCGATCCCGCCGAACTCCTCGCCAAGGCGCGCGCGTTCATCGACGCCCACCCCGAGTCCGCCCAGCCCTGGGACACACCCGGCTACCGCATCCCCGGCGGCACCCCCGCGCACCCGGCGCTGGCCGCCCGGCTGCCCGCCCTCCCCGCCCTGCTCCGCAAGAAGCTCGGCGGCGCCCCGTACCCGGCGCCGCGCAACATCCTCGCGGCGGCCGTGGAGAGCACCCAGGTCGACATCGACACCGCGTTCGTCGTCGAGGCCCGCTACCTGACCGACCTGGTCACCGGGCAGACCACGAAGAACATGATCCAGGGCTTCTTCTTCGACCTCCGGGCCGTCGACTCGGGCGCCGGCCGCCCCAAGGAGCCACCGGCCCGCACGGTGCGCAGGGTCGCCGTCCTCGGCGGCGGCATGATGGGCGCCGGCATCGCTCACTCCTGCGCCGGGGCGGGCATCGAGGTCGTCCTGAAGGACGTCTCCACCGAGGCGGCCGAGCGCGGCAAGGCCTACTCGGCCGGCCTGCTGGAACGCGCCGTCGCCCAGGGCCGTATCACCGCCGAGCGGCGCGACGCGCTCCTCGCCCGCATCACGCCCACCGCCGACGCGGCGGACCTGGCGGGCTGCGACGCGGTGATCGAGGCGGTCTTCGAGGATCCCGACCTCAAGCGGAAGGTGTTCAAGGAGGCCGAAGGCGTCGTGGCACCGGACGCCCTGCTGTGCTCCAACACCTCCACCCTCCCCATCGCCCTGCTCGCCGACGGCGTCCGGCGGCCCGCGGACTTCATCGGGCTGCACTTCTTCTCCCCGGTCGACAAGATGCGGCTGGTCGAGATCGTCAAGGGCCCGGAGACGGGAGACGAGGCCCTGGCGCGCGCCTTCGACCTGGTCCGGCAGATCGGCAAGACACCCATCGTCGTCAACGACAGCCGGGGGTTCTTCACCTCCCGTGTCATCGGCCTGTTCATCGACGAGGGCGTCGCCATGGTCGGCGAGGGCATCGACCCCGCGACCGTGGAACAGGCCGCCGCGCAGGCCGGCTACCCGGCCAAGGTGCTCGCCCTGATGGACGAGCTGACGCTCACCCTGCCGCGCCGGATCCGCGAGGAGACCCGCCGGGCCGTCGAGGAGGCGGGCGGCAAGTGGCGTCCGCACCCGGCCGACGCCGTGGTGGACCGCATGATCGACGAGTTCGGCCGGGCGGGCCGGGCCGCGGGCGGCGGCTTCTACGAGTACGCCGACGGCCGCCGGACCGGACTCTGGCCGGGTCTGCGCGAGCACTTCACCGCCCCCGGCCGGACACCCGCCGACCTGCGCGAGCTGAAGGAGCGCATGCTCTTCGTCGAGGCGCTGGACGCCGTGCGGTGCCTGGAGGAGGGCGTGCTGGTGTCCGTGGCGGACGCCAACGTCGGCTCGCTGCTCGGCATCGGCTTCCCGGCCTGGACCGGCGGCGTCCTGCAGTACATCAACGGCTACGGCGGCGGCGCCGGAGCGGGTGGCGGACTGCCCGCCTTCGTGGCCCGCGCCCGCGAACTCGCCGACCTGTACGGAGAACGCTTCGCCCCGCCGGAGCTGCTGCTGCGCAAGGCGGAACGCGGCGAGATCTTCAGCGACGGCTGAAGCACCCCCGGCATCGACCACACCGACCGTCAGGAGGCCGAGTGAGATGACGACCGCCCCGCGCACCCCAGGGCAACCACCCGCCGAGCCCACCGCACCGGAACCGCTCGCCGAGCCCACCGAACAGACCCTGCCGCTGCTCCTCGCACGCAACGCCCGCCAGTACCCCGACCTGCCCGCACTGTCCTGGCGGCAGCCGGACGGCGGCAGTACCGGCGAGGACGGCTGGACCACGCTCACCTGGTCCGAGGTCCGCGACCACACCGCCCGCCTCGCCGCCGGATACGCGGCACTCGGCGTGGGCCGCGGCGACCATGTGCTGCTGATGACGGCCAACCGGCCCGAACACTGGCTCTCCGACCTGGCGCTGGTACGCCTCGGTGCCGTGCCCGTCAGCGTCTACGGCACCTCGGCGCCCGAGCAGGTCGCCCACATAGCCCGCAACTGCCGGGCCCGGCTCGCCGTCGTCGAGGGCCCCGCGCAGGTGGCGCTGTGGGAGCCGCTGGTGGCGGACACCGGGATCCCGCTCGCCCGGCTCGTCGTGGTGGAGCCCGGCGCGCAGGGCGGTCACCTCCCCTACGACGCCCTGCTGCGGGAACCCGTCCCCGAGCGCTTCGACAAGGCGCTCGACACCGCCCGGCCCGAGGACCCGCTGACCGTCGTCTACACCTCCGGCACCACCGGCGAACCCAAGGGCGTCGTCCTGAACCACCGGCACGTGCTGGCCAACGCGCTGGCCCTGGACGCGGTGGTCGAGCTGCCGCCGCACGTCGAGCACATCTGCTACCTGCCGTTCGCGCACATCGCCGAGCGGATGCTCGGCATCTACCTGCCCTGCCACCGCGCCTCGCACGTCTACCTGTGCGCTGATCCGGCACGCGTCGCCGAAGTCGTGCGCAAGGTGCGCCCGGCGCAGTTCTTCGGTGTGCCGAGGGTGTGGGAGAAGCTCGCGGCCGCCGTCCGGGCCATCCTGTCGCTGCTGCCCGAGGACCAGCGCGCGCTCATCGACGAGGCGGCGCGGGTGGCCCGGGAGCACGTGGCGTACCGGGAGCGGGGCGAGCGGCCGCCCGCCGAACTGGAGGCCGCCTACGCCCGGCAGCGCGAGGAGATCCTGCTGCCGATGCTGGCCGCGGGCGGTCTCGACCGGGTGACCTGGGCGGCCAGCGCCTCCGCGCCGATGCCGATCGACGTGGTGCGGTTCTGGGCCGGCTTCGGCATCGTGATCATGGATGCCTGGGGGCTCACCGAGACCACCGGGGTGGCGACCACCAACAGTCCGCGCACCGGCTTCCGGCTGGGCTCGGTAGGGCGCCCGGTCTCCTCCGTGGAGGTCCGCGTCGCCGCGGACGGCGAGATCGAGGTGCGCGGCGAGACCGTCTTCTCCGGCTATCTGGGCGAGGACGGCTCGGCGCGGCCGGCCGTGGACGAGGACGGCTGGCTGCGCACCGGGGACATCGGCCGGGTCGACGACGACGGCTATCTGTGGCTCACCGACCGCAAGAAAGAAATGATCATCACCTCCACGGGCAAGAACGTCTCCCCGGCCCTGGTGGAGAACGCCCTCAAGGAGCACCCGCTGATCGGGCAGGCCCTCGTGCACGGCGACGGCCGCTCCTACCTGGTCGCGCTGCTGGTGCTCGACGCGGAGGCGGCGCCGGCCTGGGCCGCGGCCCACGGCGTCGACGCCGGCGGCGGCCTCGCCGCACTGGCCGCGCATCCCGTCGTACGGGAGGAGGTGGCGCGGGCGGTCGCGGCGGCCAACTCGCGGCTCAACCGGACCGAGCAGGTCAAGCGGTACACGCTGCTGGCCGAGGAGTGGGGCCCGGGGACCGGGGAGCTGACGCCCTCGCTGAAGATGAAGCGCAGGGTCATCCGGGACAAGTACGCGGCCGCGCTGGCGGAGCTGTACGAGAACTGAGCCGCGGCCGCCACCGCACGACGGCGGGCGCCCCGCCCCCTTCGGGGGGACGGAGCGCCCGCCGTCGGCGTTTCCCGGCCGGCTAGAGCCCGTAGCTCTTGCCGATGACGTCCCGCTGGATCTCGCTCGTCCCGCCGTAGACGGTGGAGACGACCGCGGCGCGCAGATGGCGCTCCATGTCGAACTCGGTGGTGTAGCCGTAGCCGCCCATCATCTGCATGCCCTCCAGGGCGGCGCGCTTGGCGGTCTCGGTGGCCTTGAGCTTGGCCATGGACGCCTCGCGCGGGAACAGCCGGCCCGGTTCGGCGTCGCAGGCGAGCGCCACCTCGCGCACCAGCAGCCGGGTGCACTCGATCTCCGTGGCCAGATCGGCGATGCGGTGGCGCAGCGCCTGGAAGGAGCCGACGGGGCGGCCGAACTGCTCGCGCTCGCGGACGTAGGCGACGGTGTCGTCGAACGCGCGGCGGGCCAGGCCCAGCATGTTGGCGGCGAGGAACAGCCGCTCGTGGTTGAGGCCGGCCATCAGCTGCCGCCAGCCGTTGTCGACCTCGCCGACGACGGCGTCCGCGGGCAGGCGTACGTCGGTGAACCAGACGTTGTTGACCTCGCTGCCGCCCATGGTCTCGATACCGCGGATCTCCACGCCGGGCGTACCGGCGGGGACGTGGAACATCGTGAGACCGGCGTGCTTGTCGCCGCTCGTGCGGGCCACGAGCAGGATGCTGTCGGCGAGGTGGGCGTTGGAGATCCAGGTCTTCTGACCGTCGATCACCCAGTCGCCGTCCGGCCGGCGTCGGGCGCGGCAGCTGAGCGCGCCGACGTCGGAGCCGGCACCGGGCTCCGACATGGCGATGGCGAGGACGTTCCCGCGCGCCATGCCGGTGAGGACGTCGCGCTTCTGCTCCTCGGTGCCGAACCCTTCGTAGGCCTTGGCGGTGATGACGGTGGTGATGAAGCCGCCCGCCGGGACCATGCCGTACGAGGTCTCCTCCAGGAACAGGCACGCGTCGGCCAGTCCGCCGCCCGCGCCGCCGTACTCCTCGGGCAGGCACACCCCGAGCCAGCCGAGGTCGGCGAGCCGGGCGTACAACTCCGGGCTGTGGGGCCCGCGACCGCCCTTGGTCAGCGCGTCGCGCTGTTCACGGGTGCCGCACTCGCGTTTGGCGAAGTCGCGAACGGCGGTGACGAAGTCGGACTGTTCCGGGGTGAGACGACTGACCATGGGGTCCTCCGGGTTTCGGTAAGTTACAAAGAAATGCTAGTTGTTTCATGGTCTCTTCCATAGGGGTGGAGGGGTATCGTGAGGAGCACCATGAAGACTTCAGCGAACGACTCCCTGCTCGCGAGGGCCATCGCCCTGCCCGAGACCGAGGAGAAGGTGGCGCGGCGCATCCTCGACGCCGCCTTGGAGCAGTTCACGACCTTCGGCCTGCGCCGCTCCTCCGTGGACGACGTCGCCAAACGGGCCGGTGTCTCCCGCGTGACGGTCTACCGCCGCTTCCAGACCAAGGACGGACTGGTCGAGGCGTGCCTGCTGCGCGAGGGCAGCAGGTTCTTCCAGACACTGGACGCCGCGGTCGCCGGGCTGCCGACGATGGAGGAACGCGTCGTCGAGGGCTTCGTGGTCGCCCTGCGCCACACCAGGGCCCATCCCCTCTTCGGCGGACTGCTGCGCCTCGAACCCGAGGTGGTGCTGCCCTACCTGACTGTCCAGGGCGGCCCCGCCCTCGAGGCCACCTGCGACTATCTGACGGCGCATCTGCTGCGCGCGCAGCAGACCGAGGGCCGCGGCGACTCCGACCCGCGGCCGGTCGCCGAGCTGATGATCCGGGTCGCCGTCTCCTTCCTGCTGAACCCGTCCAGCTGTATCGAGATGGAGGACGAGGACCAGGCCCGCGCCTTCGCCCGGCGCTACCTCGCCCCCCTGCTCGACGCCTGACGGACGACGCCGCTCCTCAGCGCCGCCGGTGCAGCCACCGCGCGACGGCGACCGCCCGCTCCCGGGCCGCCGCCGTGGAGGTGAAGGAGGTCAGGTTCACCGGCGGGGCGAAGCGCCGCACCGTGACCGACTGCGGAGCGGTGAACGCCCGCAGCCCCTCCGCCCCGTGGATCCGCCCGAAGCCGGAGTCCCCGGAACCGCCGAACGGCAGCGCCGGCACGGCGGCGAACCCCAGCACCGAGTTGACCGACACCGCGCCCGCGCGCAGCCGGGCGGCGATCGCCGCGCCCGCCCGCCGGTCGCCGCAGAACACCGTGGCGCCCAGCGCGTACGCGGAGGCGTTGGCCCGGGCCACCGCCTCGTCCACGCTCGCCACCGCGTTGATCGCCACCGTCGGCCCGAACGTCTCCTCGGTCATCGCCGCCGAGTCCTCCGGTACGTCGGCCAGGACGACCGGCGAGACATACGCCCCGGACACCGACGCCGCCGAGCCCAGCAGCGCGCGCGCCCCGGCCGCGAGCGCCGCCTCCACATGCCGGCGGACCACCTCCGTCTGCCCCGGCATCGTCATCGGGCCGTAGACGGCGTCCGGCTGCGGACCGACCCGCAGCGACTCGGCCCGCTCCACCACCTTGCGGCACAGCTCGGCGTGCACCTCCCGCACGGCGTAGACGCGTTCGACGCCCGCGCAGGTCTGCCCGGCGTTGCTCATGGCACCCCACACGACGGCGTCGGCCGCCGCGTCCAGATCGGCGTCCGCCGTCACGATCGTCGCGTCCTTGCCTCCGCACTCGGCGAGGAACGGCGTCAGCGACCGCGCGCACTCCGCCATCACCTTGCGCGCGGTGCCCGGCGAACCGGTGAACGCCAGCTTGTCGACGCCCGACCGCGCCAGCGCCGCACCCGTCGACGCCGCGCCGGTCACGACGGTGAGCAGCCCGGCGTGCTCGGGCACGGCCGCGTCGAAGAGCTCCGCCAGCAGCACGCCCGTACCCGGGGTGTACTCGGACGGTTTGAAGACGACGGCGTTGCCCGCCGCCAGCGCGTAGCCGATGGAGCCCATGGGGGTGTAGAGGGGGTAGTTCCACGGGCCGATCACCCCGATGACGCCGAGCGGCCGGTGCACCAGCGTGGCCCGCTGGTGCGCGGCCGCCAGGCCGGTGGGCACCCGGCGGCGGCGCAGCACCCGCTCGGCGTTGCGGGCGGCCCAGTCCAGGTGCTCCAGGGTGAGGACCACCTCCAGTGCCGCGTCCCCGGCCGGCTTCCCGGTCTCCGCCGCGATGGTCTGCGCGACGCTGTCCAGAGCGGAGGCGAGTCCCCGCTTCCAGCGCAGCAGCCGCTCGCGGCGCCGGGCCGCCGGCAGCGCCGCCCAGTCGGCCGCGGCCGTCCTGGCCCGGTCCACGGCCCGGTCGACGGCGGGTGGTTCGTGGACCGGGTGCTCGGCGAGGACCTCGCCCGTCGCCGGGGCGCGCACGGTGAAGGTGGCCGGGCGGGTCGCGGCGTCCTGGCGGGTTTCGGTCATCGGTGCTCCCGGGATGTGTGGCCGCCGGTCGGCCCGGCACCGGACGCGCTCGCGTCGGAGGCGGACCTGCCGGAGGGGATCGTCGGCGTGGTGCGGGGGGCCGCGGTGCGTGGGTCGGTGGTGTGGGGGTCGGTGGTGCGTTCGGTGCGTTCGGTGTGGGGGTCGGCGTGGCGGTCGGCGTGGCGGCCGGCGTCGGACGGGTCGGTCTCGGCCGGGTTGTCGGTCGTGGCCGAGGCGTCGGCGGCGGCCGGGGTGTCGGCCGTGGCGGTCGGGCTCGTGGCGTCTTCGTCGGGGAGCGGGTCGAGCGGCCTGGACTGGGCCCAGTGCGGGCCCAGATCGTCCAGCGTCCAGCCGAAGGGATAGCTGCGCGGCTTGGGCCGGTACGGCCACCAGCCGGGCCTGGCCGGCAGCAGGCGCACCACGGCGGCCCGGGCGCGCAGGGCGTGGTGCGCGGCGGCCCGGACCGGTTCCGGCTGCGGACGGAAGCCCAGCGCGTCGAGCAGGGGTTCGTCGAGGACGGCCAGCGAGGCCCGCGCCACCAGCGGCCTGAGCGGCCGCGGATACCACTGGGTGACGACCCGCAGCGTCGCCGCGGCGACCCGCCGGTTGGCCGGGTCGTAGGCGAACATCTCCTCCTCGTAGGCGTCGTGCAGGCGGGCGAAGCCCGCGTAGTCGTCCGGCAGTCCGGTGATGCCCATCATCGTGCCCATGCGCCGCCCCACCAGGGCCAGGCTCTCGGTCTCCTGCGGGCACAGCGGACGCCAGCCGTACCGGTCGATCCACCGCTTCGGGCCGACCACCGTGGTGGCCAGGACGTAGCGGTAGTCCTCCTCGGGTATGCGGTAGCGGCCGTGGATCCGGTTGAGGTGCCGGGCGGCGTCCCGCGCGCGCTCGGACGCCATGCCGTCGGCGATCATCTCGTGCGCGATCAGCACGGTGTCGTCGTACCGCTTCTGCCCCGCGCGCTCGAACTCCTGGGTGCGGTCAAGGAGACGCGAGATCCGCGGTACCCCGTAGTCCCGCAGGAAGGCGATCGAGACGCCCTGGAGGTAGTCCCAGGGGAACTCGTACTGGGTGATCCAGCGGAAGATCTGCTCGTGGTCGCGGAGCGGATCCATCTGCTGGATGCGGCGGAGCCGGCTGTAGCGGCCCATGGACGGGTCTCCTAACGGTTCCTGGTGCTGCGTGCGGTCACATCCAGCGGCTTGTCGGCGCCCGAGCGCACCACCATCGTGATGTCGCCGATCACCGGCACCTTCTGCTCGAGCGGGACGCACACGTCGGAGACCGTGCCGAGACCTTGAACGCCGTGCCGGGGACGAACATGACGGCGGCGCGCTTCCAGTGCGTACGGCCCGTTCCTGGCCCGTTCGTCCGGGCGTAGGCGGATCTGTCACTCATGGGGACGTCCCTTCCGCGGGGCTGGACGATGGCGGCCAGCTCTCGACGACCACCGATGAGTCGAAGATACAAAAACTATTGACTTGTTTCACGAGCTGCGTCAATACTCCAGACACAACGGAGAAGCGGAGATGCCATGACCGTGCCATGACCGCTCCGCCGCGCATGTCCGCCGATCCAACTCCGCTCGAATCAGCGAGAGGTGGCGCTCCGTCCGCCGTCATGGCCCCCCGGTTGCTGCTCCTCCAGGTCGCGCACCCCGTCGTCGGCGCGGGCGTCGCGGACCACAGCAACTTCCGCACGCGATGCGGGACGTCGGCCGCGTCCGGGGGCTCAGGAGCACGACCTGCCCCCCGACCGGCCGCCTTCAGCGCCTACTACGACGACACCTGCCCGTGGCACGCACCGCCCGCGCGGCGTCCCGGGCCGAGCCGGCAACCGGGAGCCGGGGCAGGTGACCCACGGGCAGCGCGCGGACCACTGCCCCGCGCGCGTCCGGAATCGCCGCGCGGCCGTACCCCCTCAGCCACGCCAGCCGTCTCGCTCCGTCGCGCCGGCCGTCCCGCGCGTCACCCTCAGTCGCGCCGGCCGTCTCCCACAGTCGCGCGGGCCGTTACCCTCAGTCGCGCCGGCCGTCTGCCTCAGTCGGGCAGGCCCTCTCCCTCAGTCGTCCGAGCCGGAGCCGTTGCCCCCGCAGGTGCTCGAACGACTCGACGTCCGCAGCAGTTCGCCGGCCATCAGCGGGGCGCCGGCCACCCCGCGCACCCACCGCGGGCCGCCCCGAGCGGCCCAGAAGACGCAGCCGCAGCCGCCCACGACGAGCAGCAGGACGCCGGACAGCACGAGTACGGCCATGGTGAACTCCCCCTTCAGGCACTGGTCGCGGCCATCGTCTCAGCCGCGCGCCGGACGGCCGCGGCGGCCCCGCCATGGGCGGGGCCGCCGCGACTCGTGCCCGGTCCTTCGTTCCGTGCCGTCAGACCTGCGTGGAGAATCGCTCCCACACCCGGTGCGCGCCCAGCAGCTCGACGACCTGCTCCAGGACGGCGGTGGGGGAGTCGGCGACGACCACACCCGGGGCGTCGGTGGTCACACCCGCCGCTTCGAGGGCGGCCGTGCCGTTCGCCCAGGCACCGATGGCCTTGCCGTGCCGGAACGCCTCCGCCAGCAGCAGCCCGACCCGCGGATCCGGCGCCGACGGCCCCGCCGCGGTGGGCGTGGACTTCGCGTCGCGGGCGGTGTACGCGTCGCTGCCCACACCGGGCGCGCCGGCCAGCAGCACGGCGTCGAACTCCACCGAGCGCGCGGTGACATAGGTGCGCTGCACGGTCACCGCGCCGTCGCCGGAACCGAGGACGCCGCCGACGGGCGCGACGACCAGCGGCACCATGCCCGCGTCCAGCACGGCCTCGCGCACCGCCCGGACACCGTCCAGGTCGCCGTCGGCGCCCGTGAGGATGCCGACGATCCGCCCGTCGACCGGCCACGTCCGGCCGAGCTGCGACAGCGCCGGGCTGGGCTCGACGTCGGCGAGCGGTACGGTCGGTGACGGAGCCGGCAGGCCGAGCCCCTGCGCGACCTGCTCGCACAGCTCGGGGTCGATGTTGGCGAGCACCTGCAACTGCCGTTCCTTGATGGCCTGCTCGTAGCACTTGCCGAGCTCGAAGACATAGGCGCCGATGATGTGCTCGCGCTCCACCGGGGTCATGCTGAGCCAGAACCGGCGGGGCTGGCTGAAGTGGTCCGCGAACGACTCCGGGGCCTCGCGCACCCGCGTCGACTCCGGCACCCGCACCGGCGTCTCGATGAACGCCCCGGTGTCCGCGCCGGCCAGGAACGGGCAGCCGCCGTCGAGCGAGTTCGGCCGGTAGGGGGCCACACCGCGGTGCACCGCCGTCTGGTGCATACCGTCACGCTGCATGTCGTTGACCGGCGCGTGCGAGCGGTTGATGGGCAGCTGCGGGAAGTTGGGGCCGCCCAGCCGGGTGATCTGCGTGTCCAGGTAGGAGAACAGCCGGCCGGCGAGCAGCGGGTCGTCGGTGATGTCGATGCCGGGGACGAGGTGGCCGACGTGGAAGGCGACCTGCTCGGTCTCGGCGAAGAAGTTCGACGGGTTGCGGTTCAGGGTGAGCAGCCCGATCGGCTGCACCGGCGCGAGCTCCTCGGGGACGATGTTCGTCGGGTCGAGGAGGTCGATGCCCTCGAAGGTCTGGTCCGGGGTGTCGGGGAAGGTCTGGATGCCCAGTTCCCACTGCGGGTACGCGCCGGCCTCGATGGCGTCCGCCAGGTCCCGGCGGTGGAAGTCCGGGTCGACTCCGCTGGTGATCTGCGCCTCCTCCCACACCTGGGAGTGCACACCGAGCTTCGGCTTCCAGTGGAACTTCACCAGCGTCGTGCCGCCGTCGGCGGCCACCAGCCGGAAGGTGTGGACGCCGAAGCCCTCCATCGTCCGGAACGAGCGCGGGATGCCCCGGTCCGACATGTTCCACAGCGTGTGGTGGGTGGCCTCGGTGTGCAGGCTGACGAAGTCCCAGAAGGTGTCGTGCGCGCTCTGCGCCTGCGGGATCTCCCGGTCCGGATGCGGCTTGCCGGCGTGGATGACGTCCGGGAACTTGATCGCGTCCTGGATGAAGAAGACCGGGATGTTGTTCCCGACCAGGTCGAAGACGCCCTCGGAGGTGTAGAACTTCGTCGCGAACCCACGGGTGTCGCGCACGGTGTCGGCCGACCCGCGCGACCCCAGCACCGTGGAGAAACGCACGAACACCGGTGTCTCCACGTCCTTGGCGAGGAACGCGGCCTTGGACACGGAGGCCGCCGTGCCGTAGCTCTGGAACACTCCGTGCGCCGCCGCGCCCCGGGCGTGCACCACGCGCTCCGGGATCCGCTCGTGGTCGAAGTGCATGATCTTCTCGCGCAGATGGTGGTCCTGAAGCAGCACCGGTCCGCGCGGGCCCGCCTTGAGCGAGTGGTCGGTGTCGTACAGCCGGGTGCCCTGCGCGTTCGTCAGATAGGCCCCGGACTGCGCCATCCGGGCCTGCTCGGCGCCGGTCGGCTGACCGGTCGGCGAGACGGTCTCCGGGCCGCTCTGGTCCGGCTTGGGCGGCAGCGGCTCCCTCGGCTCAGTCGGTTCGGCGACCGACGGCGACTCGGCACCGGGCTTGCCCGGGATCCCCTCCGCCGGTTCGCCGTCGCCCTGCAAGCTGTCGGCGACCTTGTGGGCGACCCGCTTCAGGGGGTTGGCCTCGCTCATACGTCCTGCTCCTTGGGCTCATGTCGTCTCGTACGCCCCACGGGGCGCGCGCAGCGGGTACCCACGCCTGGGCGAATATGTTCCGGTCAAGGACGGAAGGCTGCCGCCGACGGACGGTTCCGGCCATCGGCCGGTCAGGTGATCGTCTGACCGTCGTGCGTGCCGCCCTCGCAGTACTGGGAGAAGCCGTTCGGGGCCGCGCTGTCCGCGATGATGATGATCATCCCGCCACCCTGGACGCACTCGCTCGCGGTGACGTCGACCGGGAGGCCGACCGACATGTCTACCGGCATGACGACCGAGGCCTCGACCGGGGTGTCGATGTTCCGTGCGGCGTCGGCCCGCGCCGGGCCGGCGGACAGCACCGACATCACGGACAGCACCGGTACGGCGGTCAGGACCGACACGGCCAGGGCCACGCCCGGTGCCCACGACGACATCCTCATGGCAACTCCTTCTCACCCGTGCCGTACCAGCCTCCCCGCCCCTCGCCATGCCCGCGACCGCACGCGCGCAGCCGGGCGACGGCGGACGCGGCGGGCCCGTACCGGCCGGCCTCAGCTCCTCGCCGGTACCGGACGCCGGAGCAGGTAGACGGCCGCCGCGCCGACCAGGACGGCCATGCAGGCGATGAACACCAGCCCCGCGCCCTCGAGACCGATCGGCGCCACCAGCAGGCCCACCCCGATGACCGGTACGGAGATGCCCGCGTACGCCACGACGAACAGCGTCGAGATGACCGCCGCGCGCCGCTCCGCCACCGAGGCCTCGGCCACCGCGGACAGCGCCCCGCGGAACGCCAGTCCCTGCCCGCACCCGCCGACGACCGCGCTCAGCACCACCAGCGACAGCAGCTCCCACCACAACGCCCCCGCGAGCAGCGCCAGCCCGGCGAGGAGCCCGGCACAGCCCAGCGGCAGCGACCGCCGCACCCCGACCCGGCCGACGGCGAGCTGCCCGACCGTCGAGGCGAAGAACGCCAGCGCGACGACCAGCCCGCTCACCGCGTGGTCGCGCACGTCCAGGGCGTGGGCGAGGAAGGACGGGCTGACCGATGTGAACACCCCGAACAGGGCGAACCCCACGAACGAGGCGGTCGCCGCGGGACCGAACACCGCCCGCACCTCCGGCGGCAGACCGGGCCGTTGCGGACGTACCGTGCTCAGCGGCCACGGGGCGTACTGCGCGAGCACCCCGGCGAGCAGCGGACCGCAGCCGAGACCGCCCATGGTGGCGGCGGTCGCCACCAGCGTGGCCCGTGAGCCGCCGCCGCGCGGTGCCAGCTCCATCACGTACGCCGTGGCGGCCCCGGTGAACAGCCCGGCCGACAGCCCCGACAGCAGCCGCCCCGTGTACAGCCACCCGAGCCCCGTGGCGCACAGGAAGCAGAGCGCGCTCGCGGCCGCGCACCCGAGGCCCCAGAGCAGCACCGGACGCCTGCCCACGGCGTCCGAGGCGTTGCCCGCGAGCAGCAGCACGCCGATGACCCCGAAGGCGTACACCGCGTACACCACGGTGACCGTGAGCTCGGAGAAGCCGAACTTCTGCTGGTAGAGGCCGTAGAGAGGGGTCGGCAGCGTGGTGCCGGCCATGCACACGGCGAACACCGCCCCGGCGAGCAGGCACGGGTGCCAGCCTCGGCGATCACCGTCCATGCCGCCGACGGTAACCGTCCCGCCCCGCGCCCTCCGCCCCGGCACGCCGGGCCCTCCGCCCGTCCGAAGCGCCCGGTGGTGTGTCCGCTCTCCGGTGCCGAAGTGCGCGACAGGCGGACGATTCCCATGGACCGTCAGGAATCTCTGTGCGCTCTCTTTACGTGTCCGGCACCCGGGGGTAACTTCCAGCCGTCGAAAGCGGTTGCAGCAAGTTTCCGATGATCCTTTCGGATCGTCGTCGAAGCGAAGCGAGCGCGCCCGTGGCCGCGCTCGTCCCGACGCGGTCCGCTCACGAGGGAGTCCCCATGCAACGCAGTCCTGCCAGGCGGCTGAGACGGCCGCTGACCACCCTGGCGATAGCCGGCTCACTGCTGAGCCTCGTCCAGTTCGCGCCGCGAGACGCCGAGCCGGCCGCCGAACCGGTCGCGGCCACGGCCGGCGCGGCGAACACGGCGACGGTCTTCTACTACACGAAGACCAGGAACTGGTCGCAGTACAAACTGCACTACGCCCCCGACGGCGGCACCTGGACGACCGTCCCGGGCGTGACCATGGAGGCCGCCTGCACGGACTGGGTCAAGAAGACCGTCGACCTGGGCTCCGCGAGCGGACTGCGGGCCACCTTCAACAACGGCAGCGGCACCTGGGACAACAACGGCGGTGCCAATTACGCCCTGGGCACCGGGAACATCACCGTCAAGGACGGTGTGGTCGCGCACTCCGACCCCTGCGCCGGCAGCACCGAACCGCCCGACGGCAACGCGGCCACCGTGTACTACTCGACCGAGTCGCTGGGCTGGTCCACGGCGAACATCCACTACGCGCCCACCGGCGGCACCTGGACCACCGCCCCCGGCGTCGGCATGCGGGCCGCCTGCACCGGCTGGTGGAAGCAGACCGTCGACCTGGGCGCGGCCACTTCCATGAAGGCCGCGTTCAACAACGGCAACGGCGTCTGGGACAACAACAACGGCAGCGACTACACCCTCGCCGCCGGCACCAGCACGGTGAAGAACCGCACCGTCGTCGCCGGCGCCGCCGACCCGTGCGCCATCGAGGCCCCCGACACCGAGGCCCCCACCGCCCCGGTGAAGGTGAGCGCGAGCGCCGACGGTGTCTCCGTCGTGCTCACCTGGGACCCGTCCACCGACAACAAGGCCGTCATCAAGTACCAGGTCACCCGGACCGGCGGAAGCCAGGGCACCGTCCTCACGGACGTCGGCTCGACCGTCCTCACCGACAGCGGCCTCGACGCGAAGACCACCTACACCTACACCGTGCGGGCCGTGGACGCGGCGGGCAACATCTCCGCCGCCTCCGCGTCTGCCCGGGCGACCACCGGCGAGAAGCCGGCCGCCCCGGCACCGGGCACCCCGCTGGGCACCGACCCGCGCAAGGACCCCATCTACTTCGTGCTCACCGCCCGCTTCAACGACGGCGACAGCACCAACAACCGCGGCGGCAGCCAGCATGTGAAGTCCGGCAACGCGGCCGCCGACGACCCCATGTTCCGCGGCGACTTCAAGGGCCTCGTCCAGAAGCTCGACTACATCAAGGGCCTCGGCTTCTCCGCCGTCTGGATCACCCCGGTCGTCCTCAACCGCTCCGACTACGACTACCACGGCTACCACGGCTACGACTTCTACAAGGTCGACCCGCGCCTGGAGTCCGCCGGAGCCACCTACCAGGACCTGATCAACGCCGCCCACGCCAAGGGCATGAAGATCTACCAGGACGTCGTCTACAACCACTCCTCCCGCTGGGGCGCCAAGGGCCTGTTCACGCCCACCGTGTACGGCGTCCGCGACTCCCAGTGGAGCTGGTACTACGACGAGCGCAACGAGGGCTTCGCCTACGACGGCCTGACCGTGGAGCCCAAGAGCGGCAAGTCGTACTACAACGGTGACCTGTGGTCCACCGCCCAGCCCTCCGGCAACACCTGCCTCAACTGGGGCACTCCCACCGGCGCCAAGAGCCCCGAGGGCTACACCATCTACAACTGCCAGTGGCCGAGCCCCACGTCGGGCATGTTCCCCAAGGCGTACTACCACCAGTGCTGGATCGGCAACTGGGAGGGCGAGGACTCCCGCTCCTGCTGGCTGCACGAGGACCTCGCCGACTTCGACACCGAGAGTGCCGCGGTGCAGAACTACCTGATCGGCGCCTACAACAAGTACATCGACATGGGCGTCGACGGCTTCCGCGTCGACACGGCCGTGCACATCCCCCGCACCACCTGGAACCGCCGCTTCCTGCCCGCCATCCAGGAGCGGGTGACGCAGAAGTTCGGCGCCGAGGCCGCGAAGAACTTCTTCGTCTTCGGCGAGGTCGCCGCCTTCGTCAACGACAAGTGGAACCGCGGCTCGGTCAACCACTCGGCGCAGTTCTACACCTGGAAGGAGCGCAAGGAGTACGCCGCCGACGACGCCAAGGCCGCCCTGGAGATGTACGACTACGAGCAGCAGCTCGGCACGGCCAACCAGCCCACCTCCACCAACGCCTTCCTGCAGGGCAACAGCTACCACACGCCCGACCACGCGCGGTTCTCCGGCATGAACGTCATCGACATGCGCATGCACATGAACTTCTCCGACGCCCGCAACGCCTTCCACAACGGCAAGGACTCGGACGACAGCTACAACGACGCCACGTACAACGTCGTCTACGTCGACAGCCATGACTACGGCCCCAACAAGAGCAGCGAGCGCTACTCCGGCGGCACCGACGCCTGGGCCGAGAACATGTCGCTGATGTGGACCTTCCGCGGCATCCCCACCCTGTACTACGGCTCGGAGACCGAGTTCCAGGCGGGCAAGAAGATCGACTGCGGCCCCACCTGCCCGCTGTCCACCACCGGCCGCGCCTACTTCGGCGACCAGATCGCCGGCGAGGTGAAGGCGGCCGACTTCTCCAAGGTCGAGTCGGCCGGCGGCACCGTCGCCACCACCCTGGCCAAGCCCCTGGTCAAGCACGTCCAGCGGCTCAACCAGATCCGCCGCGCGGTGCCGGCCCTCCAGATGGGCCAGTACTCCACCGAGGGCATCAGCGGCGACATGGCGTACAAGCGCCGCTACACCAGCGGCTCGACGGACAGCTTCGCGCTGGTCACCGTCACCGACGGGGCCACCTTCAGCGGTATCCCCAACGGCAGCTACGTCGACGCCGTCACCGGCGACGTCCGCAACGTCACCAACGGCACGCTCACGGTCGCCGCACCCGGCAAGGGCAACCTGCGCGTCTACGTCCTGAACGGCTCGGGCAAGATCGGCACGGACGGCCCGTACCTGAAGTAGGCCGACGGACCGGCCCACGGTCGTGACGACGCCGCCGTGGGCGCGGGGTGGCAGGCTCACCCGGCGCCCACGGCATCGTGCCGGACGGCCTTCGCGGACGGCCTACGAGGATGGCCTTCCGGGACGGAAACGGGGCAGCAGCACCGCATGAGGCCGCAACCGCGTTTCGCGCTGTCCGCCACCACCCTCGACGCCCCGAACGCCCACGAACTGGCGCGGTTCTACCAGGGCCTGCTCGGCTGGCCGGTCAGGAAGGAGGAGCCCGGCTGGGTCGAGATCGCACCGCCCGACGGCGGCACCGGGCTGTCGTTCCAGACGGAGCCGCTGTTCACCCGCCCGCAGTGGCCCTCCGCCCCGTCCGGGCAGCAGATGATGATGCACCTGGACATCGAGGTCGACGATCTGCCCGCGGCCGTCGAGCACGCCGTCGCCCTCGGAGCGACGGCGGCCGACTTCCAGCCCCAGGACGACGTACGAGTCCTGCGCGACCCGGCCGGACACCCCTTCTGCCTGTGGGTCCGCACCGACGCCGGCCCCTGACGCCGCCCGGACCGTCAGTCCCGCTCGCCGCCCGCTGTTCCCCCCGTCGTCCCCGCCGTGCGGAGGACCACCTCGTCGAAGTCGGCCGGCAGACCGTGACCGGTCAGGTCCCAGGCCCACAGACCGGCGAACGCCCCGGTGAAGCCGAGCGAGCGGATCCGGCCGTCGACGAACTCCTCGGCGTGCTCGTCCGACAGCACGGTCGCGTCCAGGGCCGGCCCGAGGGAACGCCAGCCGGCACCCGTGTCATGGCGGAACCGCAGCCGGGGCCCGTCGAGGTCGAGCCCGAGGCGGAGCCGCGCCACGGCGCCGAGCGGCACCTGGCCGGCCTCGTCCACGGTCACCGCGCCCCGGTCGGCGGCCGCCACCCGCAGCACCGCCCGCCCGTCGTCGTCGGCGGTGACATGCAGGAAGTACCAGTTGCGGGAGTTGTAGTAGGCGGTGATGCCGGCCAGGTGCTGGAAGCCGCTCGGCCGGTACTCCATCGTGGCTTCCAGGGAGAACCGCCAGGAGGTGACCCGCTGGGCGACCAGGCCGGCGCCGGTCAGGCTCTGCGGTGAGCTCCGCCGCGCAGCCGCAGATGCGAGGGCCGTTCGGCGAGGGTGCACCAGTCGGGCGTGGCGGGCCGGCGCAGCGTCGACCAGTCCGGGGCCAGCGCGGGCGCGTCGAAGCCGTCGACGGTCTCCGTAAGTTCGTCGCCGTCCCGCTGCTCCGGACTCTCACCCGGCGGCAGCGGCAGCGGCGGGGCCGGTAGCTCCGTCGAGGGAGCGCCGTCCGGGGTGCGGGGCCATCCGTCCGCGGTCCAGGTGACCGGAGCCAGCGCGGTCTCGCGGCCCAGGACGCACGGCCCGCGGCGGCCGTGGTGCCGCGCCACCAGGTAGGCGAGCCACCACTCACCCGTGGGCGTCTCGACGAGGCTGCCGTGACCGGCCTTCTGCAGGGGCAGGTCGGGATCGTGCCGGGCGGTGATGAGCGGACCGGCCGGATCGCTCTCGTAGGGGCCCTCCAGGCGACGCGACCGGGCGACGGTGACCTGATGCCCGTAGCCCGTCCCGCCGTCCGCGGTGAGGAGGTAGTACCACTCGCCCCGGCGGTACAGGTTCGGTCCCTCGATCCACCCGGCGCGCGGTGGCAGCACGACCCGCACCGGGTCGCCGACGAGGCGGCGCGCGACGCGGTCGTAGCGGGTGGCCTCCAGGCCCGCCGAGCCGCCGTGGCCGGGCCGCCAGTCGTGGACGAGATTCAGCAGCCGGCTCTCCGCACCGTCGTGGAAGAGCGAGGCGTCGAAACCACGGGCGTGCAGCAGGACCGGATCCGACCACGGTCCGTCGATCGACGGGGCGGTGGTGAGGAGGTTGGGGCTGTCCGTGAAGCCTTCCGCGTAGGTGGAGACGTTGCTGTACACGAGGTGGAACAGCCCGTCGGCACAGGTGAGGTTGGGCGCCCACACGCCCCCGGAGTCCGGGCAGCCGGTCAGGTCCAGCAGCCGCGTGCTGTCCAGCGCCCCGCCCAGCGGGCGCCAGCGCACCAGATCCCGTGAGTGGTGCAGCCGCACACCCGGGAACCACTCGAAGGTCGAGGTGGCCAGGTAGTGGTCGGCGCCCACGCGCACGATCGAGGGGTCCGGGTGCGAGCCGGGGAGGATCGGGTTGCGGACGACCCGGCTGCTCTGCTGCGGCACGCGTTCCCTCACCCGTCCACCTCGTCACGAACCTGCCATCGCCGACCCGGAGAAGGGGCGGTCCACCCGGACCGTAGTGTCGAACACGCGCTTCGACAAACGATCACCTCGTCGCCCGGGCGGCCGGGCCGTGCGCGGTCATGACAGCATGCCGGTATGCCTGTCCCGCACCCCGATGGCGAGTACGCGATCACCACGATGTACTCCGTGCCCGACGACGCCTGGTACCTGGAACTGGACGTCGTCGCCGGTCGGCGGAGCGTCGTGACGGCGATCGTCCCCGACGAGGACCCGGCGCGGGAGCCGACGGTGTGCTTCGACCCCCAAGGGGGGCACCTGGACATCCCGTACGAGGTCATGCGGTGGTTCATGGACCAGGTCGCCGAGGAGATCCGCACCTCGCGCGCCTGGATGCGGCTGCGGCCCGAACTCGTCTCCGTCATCCACGACTTGCGCCAGGAGCACCTGGGCATGCTCTCCGACGAGGAGTTTCCGCACGTCCTGGCGCAGGTGCGCGCCGCCGTCCCCGAGGCCGACCTGCCCGCCGTGCTCGCGGCCGCGTTCGGCCGGAGACCCGACGGCACGACCATCGACCACGGGTAGGCGCCACGGTCCGGAACGGACCCGCGTCACTCGCTCAGCCCGACGACGCCCCAGCCCCTCCCCGCGGCCTCGGCCAGGACCTGCCCCCACCCCTCCAGCAGCTCCTTGAACGCGTCGAAGTCGCCGACCCACCCCTCGGGGGCGGCGGCATGCTCCGTGAACGCCTGCCGTGCCCCGTCGAGACCGGGGCGTATCCGCTCCCAGCGCGCGCCGAGTTCGCGCACCGTGCCCGGCGACCGAGCCAGCAGCACGCCCTGGCCGTGGGCGTCGGGGTCGTCCTCGTCGTCGCCGAACAGGCCCGGCTCGGTGTGCCGCGCCGTACCGTCGAGCCCGTCCCAGACCAGTTCCAGCAGCAGAGCGTCCCACTCGGCCCGCATCGGCGCGGCGATGTGCTCCCGGAAGGATTCCCACCGCTGCCCGGCCCAGAAGTGCGGCTTGAACGACCCGCAGGTGCGCGGGAACTCGTACACGGCGAAGCGGCCGCTGTGCGGTCCGCGAGGCCAGTCCAGGCCGCTCTCGACGGCCGGCGCGTCGCGATCCCACCAGCCCGTGCCGTCGTCGTACCAGGCGTCCCTCAGCCGCGTCAGCCGCCGGCCGGGCGGAACCTCGGTCAGCCACGACCAGTCGGCGATCATCACCGTGATGTCCAGCCCCATGCCCGCCCCCTCAGCGCCGGTCCCCGGTCAGCCGCGCCACGGGACGGGCGTCGACGCGCGGTCGGGTCGTCCTGATGGGCACGCAACCAGTGTCGCAGGTGGTGGAGTCGGGCACGCGGGCGGTCTACCCTGGCGGGGTGACGACTCGGATGATCATCCTCAACGGTGGTTCCAGCGCGGGGAAGTCCGGGATCGTGCGGTGTCTGCAAGCCGTACTGCCCGATCCATGGCTGGCGTTCGGGTGCGACTCGTTCGTCGACGCGATGCCCGCGCGGCTCCAGGCGTCGGACCACGGGATCGACATCTTGGCGGACGGCGTGGTGAGCGTCGGGGAGGAGTTCCTGGCGCTGGAGGCGGCCTGGCGCGAGGGCATCGCGGCGATGGCCCGCGCCGGCGCCATGATCGTCGTCGACGACGTCTTCCTCGGCGGAGCGGAGTCCCAGCGGCGCTGGTGCAAGGCTCTCGGCGATCTGCCCGTCCTGTGGGTCGGCGTCACCTGCGACGCGGCGGTCGCCGCGGGCCGGGAGATCGCGCGCGGAGACCGGGCCCGGGGCATGGCGGCGGCGCAGGCCGGCATCGTCCACGAAGGCGTGAGCTACGACCTGGTCGTGAACACGACGCGGACCGAGGCCCTGGAGTGCGCGCGCGCCATCGCCGCACGCGTCGACGGCTGAACCGGACGGAGCCGAGGGCGCTTTCCCGGGCAGTGACTGCGCCGGTCGGCCGAACGGTCAGGAATCGAGAAGCGCCGCCCGCCGAGCCGCAACTAACGTTGCCGCCATGGACATCACCATCCACACCACGTCCCTCCCGCACGACGACCCGGACGCCTCCCTGGCCTTCTACCGCGACATCCTCGGCTTCGAGGTCCGCAGCGACGTCGGACAGGGCAGGATGCGCTGGATCACGGTGGGCCCCGTCGACCAGCCCGGTACGTCGATCCTGCTGGCGCCGCCCGCCGCCGACCCCGGCATCACCGAGGACGAGCGCCGCACCATCACCGAGATGATGGCCAAGGGCACCTACGGCTGGATCCTGCTCGCCACCCGCGACCTCGACGGCACCTTCGCCAAGGTGCAGGCCAACGACGCCGAGGTCGTCCAGGAGCCCACCGAGCAGCCCTACGGCGTACGCGACTGCGCCTTCCGCGACCCCGCGGGCAACCTCATCCGCATCCAAGAGCTCCGCTGAACCGGGGAAGGATTCCGCATGTGCCATCCCGCCTGGGGGCGCGCACTGACCGCCGCACGGCGTCTGAGCGACCTCGCACGACTGCGCCGCGTCCGCGACCGGCTCGACCGGGAGTACGCGCGGCCGCTGGACGTCGAGGCGCTCGCCCGCGACGCGGGCCTGCCGGCCGGAGAGCTCAGCCGCCAGTTCCGGCTCGCGTACGGCGCGTCCCCGTACGCCTATCTGACGGCACGTCGTATCGAGCGCGCGGCGGCGCTGCTGCGCCGTGGCGAGCTGGGTGTCACCGAGGTCTGCCGTGCTGTCGGCTGCGCCTCGCAGGGCGTCTTCGTCACGCGCTTCACGGAACTGACCGGCATGCCGCCCACCGCCCACCCGCGCGTCAGCGGTCCGGTCGGGGACCGGGAAGCACCGGCGCCCGAGCCGCAGCCGGTGTGACGGACAAGGAGATCACCGACATGACGGGGGAAACCATGACAGCCATGCCACCGCGGAGCCTCGCGGAGAGACTGCGGGACACCCGCGCGAGGCTGGAGAACGACATCGACCTCTGGGTCGCCACGCCGGGCTCTTCGGGCGTGCACCTCATCCCGCTCTCGTACCTCTGGGACGGGGAAGCGTTCCTCGTCTCGACGCCGCGTGCCTCCGTCACCGGCCGCAACCTGCTCGCGGGCGGCGTCGTACGACTCGGCCTGGGACCCACACGCGACGTCGTGGTCGTCGACGGCACCGCCGAGCCGGTGGATCTCGCCGACCTCGACCCGAGGACGGGCGACGCGTTCGCCGCCAGGACCGGATTCGATCCGCGCGAGCTCGACGCCTACCAGTACTTCCTGATCCGGCCCCACCGCATCCAGGCCTGGCGGGAGGCGAACGAGCTGAAGGGCCGCGACCTGATGCGCGACGGCACCTGGCTGGGCTGACCACCGTCTGGCCGCAGTCAGGGGGAGTCGGCTGGAGGAGCGGCCGTTTTGCGGCTATGGCTTAGGACGTGACTGTCACTCCCGGCCAGGAACCCGCCGCGCCCGTGTGGCGTGCCGTCCACCGCACCACCAGAGGGTCGCGGCATGCCGGGCGCTGAGACCCGGCGCCGGCTGCCGCGCGCCCTGCCGGCGCTGCTGGCCGCGCTCTTCGTGCTGCTGCACGTCTTCGGCTATCCCGCGACGCGCTTCTCCAACGACTCCTACCGCTACGCCCGCGAGGCGTACGAGTTCCTGGGCGACTCCCCGGGCGAGGCGACCCGCAAGGCCGTCGCCGCCTACTGCGAGGACACGGCCGCGCTGGTCCACCGCAACCGCATGCTCGACCAGCTGGGATTCCGGGCACCGGGCCGCGAGGCCGCCTACGCGGCGCGGTGCGAGAAGAAGTACGCGGGTGGACTCGTCCCGACCGACCCGCGGTACGAGAGGATCTTCCACACCCGGCCCGGCTACCCCCTGATGGCCGCTCCCTTCGTGGCGCTGCTCGGCGCCAAGGCGGGACTCACCCTGGTCGCCCTCGCCTTCACCACGCTCGCCGGCTACCTCGTGCACCTGCTGCTGCGCGCACTGCGCGCGCCGCCGTGGGCCGCCGCGCTCGGCCAGGCCTTCTACTACGTGACCCCGCTCGCCTTCTGGGGAGGCCGGCCGCTGACCGAGGGCCCGGCCCTCGCGCTGACGACCGCGCTGCTGCTCGCCTCGGTGTGGTTGCTGCGCGACCGCGTCCTGCCGGGCGCGGCGCTGTTCGCCGGTGCCCTCGCCTGCGGGCTCACCGTCCGCTACTCCAGCTTCCTGATCGTCGTGCTGTTCCTGGCCGCCGCCGCGGCCGCGTCGCTGCTCCTCGTCCGTCGCGCCAGGCGCCCCGGAGCGTGGTGGCTGGCCGGACTGTCGGCGGGCGGCACCCTGGCCGCGCTGGGCCTGAGCAAGGCCCTGAGGCTCCCCGGCACGGCCGACTCGCTCCAGGACACCTTCACACTGCACTGGACCCGGCCCGAGATCGCCGACCCGTGGCGAGCCCTCGCCCGCCTCAACCTGAACTACTGGTGGCAGTGGCTCCAGAAGGAGGCGCTGGCCCCGATGCTGCTCCTGCTGCTGGCGGTGGGCGCCTGGGGCGTGTGGAAGCGCTCGGTGCCGGTCGCCCTGTGCGTGATCGCCGTGGGCGCCACCGGCTTCGCCACGGCGGCGGCGCACCCCCTCGCGGTCGAACTGGACCGGCTGTACGTCGCCGTATGGCTGATCCCCGTGATCGGGGTGCCGCTGGCACTCGCCCGGCTACGGCGTCCGGTGCCGCAGCCGGGTGGCAGCGGTCCCGGCCGGGCGGGTGCCCCGGCCGGGGAGGACCCGGAGGGCGAGCGCGAGTCGGCGTGGCTGTGACCGCGGCGGCGCGGCCCCGGCCGCCCGACTGGCGTCCGGCGGCGGGGCACGTCCCTGATCCCTCCGGGCGGGCAGCCGGGCGCCCGGAGGGACCGGCGATCAGGAGCTGGTCAGGATGACCAGCCGCTGGGTCGCCCGGGTCATCGCGACATAGCGGTCGACCGCTCCCTCGATCCCCTCCCCGAACGCCTCCGGGTCGACGAGTACGACCAGGTCGAACTCCAGGCCCTTCGACAGCTCCGGGGTCAGCGACCGCACACGCGGCGTGGCACGGAACGTGGGATCGCCGATGACGCAGGCGATCCCGTCGTCGTGCTCGGCGAGCCAGGTGTCGAGGATTTCGTGCAGATCCGCGACGGAGCCGTGCACGACGGGGATGCCGTTGCCGCGGACGGAGGTCGGCACGTTGGCGTCCGGGAGCGCGGCGCGGATGACCTTCTCCGCCTCCGTCATGACCTCCTCCGGGGTCCGGTAGTTGATGCTCAGGGAGGACACCTCGACACGGTCGAGCCCGACCCGCTCGAGCCGCTCCCGCCAGGACTCCGTGAACCCGTGCCGCGCCTGGGCGCGGTCCCCGACGATGGTGAAGCTGCGCGACGGGCACCGCAGCAGCAGCATCTGCCACTCGGCGTCGGTCAGCTCCTGCGCCTCGTCCACGACGATGTGCGCGAACGGGCCGTCCAGGACCTGCCGGTCGGCGCGCGGCAGCGCGCTCTCGTCGATCAGGCTGTCCTGGAGGTCGCGGCCGTGCAGCATCGTCACCGCGCCCTCACCGTCGTCGTCGGCCCTGATCAGGCCCTCGATCACACCGGCCATGCGCTCGCGCTGGGCGGCGACGGTGGCGTCGTGGCGGCGCTTGCGCAGCGACGCCTTCGGGTCGCCGAGCCGCTGCCGCGCGGCGTCCAGCAGCGGCAGGTCGGACACCGTCCAGGCCTCCGCCTCGTCGCGCCGCAGCTTCCGGACGTCGTCGGGGGCGAGCCAGGGAGCGCATTTGCGCAGGTAGGCGGGTACCGACCAGAGATCCGCGACGAGGTCGGCCGGTTCGAGCAGCGGCCAGGCGCGGTTGAGGGCTCCGACCAGCTCACGGTTCTGCCGCAGCGACCTCCGGAACAGCTCGGGCGGGACCTCGTCGTCCTGCCTGTCCAGCGTGATCTTGTCCAGCAGGATCGTGACCAGCGCCTCCCAGACCTCCTCGCGGCCCTCGTTGTGCGGTGTCCCGGGTTCGGGTGCCTCGAACGCCTCGGCCCAGTCGTCGGCGCTCAGCCGGACGTCGGACCAGTGCGTGGTGACCGTCATCCCCTTCGTGGGCGGCTCCTCGTAGAACCTGACGGCCGTCTCGATCGCCTTCACCATGTCCGCGGACGACTTCAGACGGGCCACCTCCGGGTCGCTCTCGACCGTGGCGCCGGCTCCCTCGGGCACGAGGTCGCGCAGGGTGCAGGTGCGCACACCTTCCTCGCCGAGACTCGGGAGGACGTCGGCGACGTAGGCCAGGTACGGCTGGTGCGGCCCGACGAACAGCACGCCGCCCCTGCGGTGGCCCAGGCGGGGGTCGGAGTACAGGAGGTAGGCGGAGCGGTGCAGGGCGACGACGGTCTTGCCGGTGCCCGGACCGCCGTCGACGACGAGAGCGCCGCGGGAGCCGGCTCGGATGATGGCGTCCTGGTCGGCCTGGATGGTGGCGAGGACGTCCCGCATCCGCGCCGAGCGGTTGCCGCCCAGGCTGGCGATGAAGGCGGACTGGTCGTCGAGCGCGGCGTGCCCTTCGAGCCCTTCGGCGGTGAACACCTCGTCCCAGTAGTCGCTGATCCGGCCGCGGGTCCAGCGGTAGCGGCGCCGGCTCGCCAGCCCCATCGGGTTGGCGTGGGTCGCGGCGAAGAACGGCTCGGCCGCGGGCGAGCGCCAGTCCAGCAGCAGCCGGCGCCCGTCGCTGTCGGTCAGGCCGAGCCGTCCGATGTACACGGGCTCGGGGTCGTCGGCGGTGACGATGTGGCCCAGGCACAGGTCCAGGCCGAAGCGTCGCAGGGCGCGCAGCCTGCCGGTCAGCCGGTGGATCTCCAGGTCCCGCTCCAGCACCTCGCGGCCGACACCGCCGGGTGCCCTGCGCTCGGCGTCGAGGCCGGCGGACAGTTCGGCGATCGTCTCGTCGAGGCTGGCCGCGATGGCCCGGAAATGGCGCTCGTCGTCGGCGATCAGCGCCGGGTCGGCCTTGGGGGAGAGGCGGCCCGGGAGATCGAACGCGCTCGTGGTCGCGGAGCTCATGTCACCAGCTCCGATCAGAGGTCTTGCCGGCGCCGTACGATCCATGATCCGGCAAAAGCACATGCACTTCGTGGGTCTCCCGTTTCCGCAGTTTCCAGCCGAGGCCAGCGATTCTGCGTCATGACCGGGGCCTTGCCGCAAGCCCCCCCGTGCGCTATACGTTGAGAGTGGCAAGGAGTGGGTACGTCCTCCGGCCCTCGTTCATCCCCCTCGGCCCTCGGCCTCGATCTTCTCCCACGCCGCCGATGCCGGCTGTCCTCACGCTCGGCGGACGAGTTTCTCACGAGGCGCCGGCACATCGCTCACCGCCGGGCGGCCCAGGAGCCTGGTCAGCAGCGGGCCGGCCATCGCGGTCGTCACCACGGCCATGACGACCATCAGCGAATACAGCTTCTGATTGAGGAAGCCCAGTTGCAGGCCCACGTTCAGGACGATGAGTTCGGTCAGGCCACGGGTGTTCATCAAGGTCGCCAGCGCGGCGGACTGCCGCACCGGCATACGGCTGAGACGGGCCGCCGTGAACGCGCCGACGAACTTGCCGCCGACCGCCACCAGCAGGATCAGCGCCAGATCGCCGAGCCCGCTCCCGTCCACCTTGGAGAGGTCGACCTGGAGGCCTGCCACCAGGAAGAACACCGGCAGCAGCAGCGTTCCGCTCAACTGGCCCAACCGGTCGTGCACTTCACCGCGCAGCCGCTCGGTGCCGGTGCGCGGGAGCACCACACCGAAGAGGAACGCGCCGAAGATGTAGTGCAGGCCCAGCCACTCGGTGGTGGCGGCGGACAGCAGCAGGCCGGCCAGCACGCAGGCGAACGTGGCGGGGGTCAGTCCGGGGTCGCCGCGGCGGGCCGTGAACCGGCGCAGCAGCGGGCGCAGGACGAAGAGCATGCCCAGCAGATAGGGGATGGCCAGCAGGATCCGCCACTGGTCGGGCCCGGCCGAGCCGCTGACGGCGACCACGGCCGCCAGCAGCGACCAGGCGAGGACGTCGTCGATGGAGGCGCAGGCCAGCGCCACCACACCCAGCGGAGTGCGGGCCATGCCCCGGTCGACGAGGATCCGGGCCAGTACCGGGAAGGCGGTGATCGACATGGCGATGCCCATGAAGAGCATGAAGGCCGTCCGGTCCTCGGTCGCGTGATGCTGCATCAGGTACCACGCCAGGGCCATGCCCAGTCCGAAGGGCAGCAGGACGGAGCTGATCGAGACGGTGGCGGCGAGGCTTCCGCTGCCGCGTATCAGAGCGGCGTCCCACTCCAGGCCGACGATGAACATGAAGACCGCTACACCGACCGCGGCGAGGGCGCCGAGCAGGGGCCGCACGCTGGCGGGGAAGAGGGCGTCGGAGACGGCCCCGTGGAACAGGCTCGGGCCGAGTGTGATGCCGGCCAGTACCTCGCCGATCACCGGCGGCTGGCCCAGACGCCTGGCGAGTGCGCCGAACAGCTGGGCCAGGACGACGATGGCGGCGAGGCTGACGAGGAGCGAGGTGGTCCGATGAGCGTCCATGCGATCGGTCTCCGTCCGTGAGGAGGGGCGCGGGCAGGACCAAGGAGGCGGCGTCGTGCCCGAGGCGGGGCCGCTTCGCGGGGTGCAGGGCCATCCTTGCCACGGCGGCCGGTTCACGAACGTTCGGCGGACCAGCGGCTGGAGCAAGGGAAGCCTGCGGGGGCGCATGTCCACCCCCGTGTGCTCCGTGAGGTGGGGGACTGCCTCAGGATGTGCGCCGGGCCGGAGCGGGACACACCTTCCGTACCGCTACTCGGGCAGCGGGCGGTCGTCGACGACGTGCTTCATGACCAGCGTGGAGGTCAGGCGCTGGACGCCCGGCAGCCGGGCCAGCCGCTGGTCGTAGAGCTGCTGGTAGGCGGTGAGGTCGGTGGTGGCGACGCGGAGGAGGTAGTCGGGTTCGCCGAAGAGGCGCTGGGCCTGGATGACGTGCGGGATGGCGGTCACGGCCTCCTCGAAGGCGGTGACGGTGTCGGGATCCTCCCAGCGCAGGGTGGCGAAGACCAGGGTCTCGAAGTTCAGACCGAGGGCTGAGGGGTCGACGACGGCGCGGTAGCCGCGGATCGCGCCCTCCCGTTCCAGGTCACGCAGCCGTCGGTGGCAGGGCGAGACGCTCAGCCGCACGCGGGCGGCCAGTTCGGTGACGGTGAGACGGCCGTCCAGCTGTAGCTCGGTAAGAATTTTCCGGTCCAGGGCATCCATGGAAAAGATTCTCCCTCACCGACAGGGACCGCCGGGAAAAGACAGGAACATTTTCGGGCGTAATCGGCCTAACCTTCCCTCGCACAACAAGAAATGCGAGAGGGACCGATCGATGGACACGACCACAGTGGCGGCCTTCCTGGCAGTGGACCTGCTGCTGGTGTTCACTCCGGGCGCGGACTGGGCCTACGCGATCTCGGCCGGGCTGCGGGACCGGTCGGTGGTGCCGGCGGTCGCCGGGCTGATCACCGGGTACGCGGGCTACACGCTGCTCGCCGTGGCCGGCCTGGTGGCGATCGTGGCGAGTTCGGCGACCGTGCTCACCGCGCTGACCGTCGCCGGGGCCGGCTATCTGGTGTGGCTGGGCTGGGGAGTGCTGAACCGCCCGGCGGTCCTCGGCGCGGCCGCGGGACCCATGGCCTCCTCGCGCGGGCAGATCATGCTCAAGGGCGTCGGGATCAGCGGACTGAACCCGAAGGCGCTGCTGCTGTACTTCTCGCTGTTCCCGCAGTTCATCGAGCCCGCGGCGAGCTGGCCCGTCGCCGCCCAGACCGGGCTGCTCGGCACGCTGCACATGACGTCCTGCGCGGTGGTCTACCTCGCCGTCGGCGCACTCGCCCGCACCGTCCTCAGGACCCGGCCGTCGGCGGCCAGGGCGGTCACCCGGGCCTCCGGGGCCATGATGATCGTCATCGGTGGATCTCTGCTGGTGGAGAGCTTGGCCGGCTGAGCGGTCGAGTCCGCCGGTCGTCCGGGCGGAGGCGCTTGCGGGCCGCTCCGCGGCCTGCGGCAGGATGGGGCGGTGGCTACCGATGCGGAAGAGAGCGGTGAAGCAGGCACCGGTGCGAGAAGGGTCGGTGCGAAAACGACCGGTGGGAAGACGACCGGTGGGAAGACGGCCGGTGGGAAGACGGCCGGTGGGAAGACGGCCGGTGGGAAGACGGCCGGTGCGAAAACGACCGGTGGGAAGACGGCCGGTGGGAAGACGGCCGGTGGGAAGACGACCGGTGGGAAGACGGCCGGTGCGGAAGGGATCGGGCTGAGCGACACCGAACTCCGCGAGATCGCGGGCTACGCGGCCGACTGCGCGAGCAGGGTGCTGCCGGTCTTCGAGCGGAGCGCTCCCGCCGACACCCGCCCCCGGGACGCCGTCGACGCGGCACGCGCCTTCGCCGACGGCGGCCGGCGCACGACCGCTCTGCGGCAGAGCGCGTGGGCGGCGTACAAGGCGGCGCAGGAAGCGACACTCCCCGCCGCCGTCGACGCGGCGCGGGCGGCCAGCCACGCGGCCGCCGCCGCGTTCCTGCACCCCAAGGCGAGCGCTCACCAGGTCAAGCACATCCTCGGTGCGGCGGCGCACGCGGCGCGCGCGGAGGAGCTGGCGGCCGGAGAGGACGAGCAGGTCGCCGCGGCGGCCCTCGAACGGGCGCGCCGGCACGCGCCGGCCGCGGTCGCCGCGGTGCTCGGCCGACTGCCCGCGGCGCCTTCCGGCGGCGGACGCGTGGGCGGGTTCATCCGCGAACTCGACGCCGCTCTCCGCGCCTGAGGCACACGCCGCGTCCCGCTCACTCACATGACACCGCCGCGCGGTGTGCGCCGGGCTTAACCCCGTGCGCTCCCACGGTGTGACGGGACGGAAATTCGATCTTCCTACGGTGCTGAGTCATGGGCCGCCCGTCACCGGCGGGGCGAGGTCGGCCCGGGACGGTACACGCGCGGTGGGGTGGGATTTCGGTGGCAACTGACTCGAAGGACGGCAGCGTCCGCACGGTCTGCTCGTACTGCGGCGTCGGTTGCGGAATCGTGCTCGACATCGCGCGGGACCCCGCCGACGGCCGGCGTCGGGTGACGAAGGCCTCGGGCGACAAGGACCACCCCGCCAACCGCGGACGCCTGTGCACCAAGGGCGCCACGAGCGCGGACATGATGGCCTCGACCGGGCGGGTGGCGAAGGCGCTGGTGCGCTCCGAACGCGGGGCCCAGCCTGCCGAAGCCGACGTGGACGAGGCGATCAGGGCGGTCGCCGGCCGGCTGCGGGCGATCCTGGACGAGCACGGGCCGGACGCGCTGTCCTTCTACGTCTCCGGGCAGATGTCACTGGAGGCGCAGTACCTGGCGAACAAGCTGGCCAAGGGCTTCGTCCGGACCAACCAGATCGAGTCCAACTCCCGGCTGTGCATGGCGTCCGCCGGTTCCGGCTACAAGCTGTCGCTGGGCGCGGACGGCCCGCCCGGCTCCTACGAGGACTTCGACCGGGCGGACACCTTCCTCGTCATCGGCGCCAACATGGCCGACTGTCACCCGATCCTCTTCCTGCGCATGATGGACCGCGTCAAGGCGGGCGCCCGGCTGATCGTCGTCGACCCGCGCCGCAACGCCACCGCCGACAAGGCCGACCTCTTCCTCCAGATCAAGCCCGGCACCGACCTGGCCCTGCTCAACGGCCTGCTGCACCTGCTGGTCGCCGACGGGCACACCGACGAGGAGTTCATCGCCGAGTTCACCGAGGGCTGGGAGGAGATGCCCGCCTTCCTGGAGGACTATCCGCCCGACCGCGTCGCGGAGATCACCGGCCTCGCCGAGAGCGACATCCGCCGGGCCGCGCGGTGGATCGGTGAATCCGGCGACTGGACGAGCTGCTGGACCATGGGCCTCAACCAGTCCACCCACGGCACCTGGAACACCAACGCCCTGATCAACCTGCACCTCGCCACCGGTGCCATCTGCCGACCCGGCTCCGGCCCCTTCTCGCTGACCGGCCAGCCCAACGCCATGGGCGGCCGCGAGATGGGCTACATGGGCCCCGGCCTGCCCGGGCAGCGTTCCCTTCTCGACGACGCCGAGCGCGCCTTCGTCGAGGAGCTGTGGAACATCCCCGCGGGTTCGCTGCGCACCGAGGTCGGGCGCGGCACGGTCGAGATGTTCGAGGAGATGGCCGCCGGGAAGATCAAGGCGTGCTGGATCATCTGCACCAACCCCGTCGCCTCGGTCGCCAACCGCAAGACCGTCATCGCGGGTCTGGAGGCCGCCGAACTCGTCATCACCCAGGACGTCTTCGCCGAGACCGAGACCAACGCGTACGCCGATGTCGTACTGCCCGCGACGCTGTGGGCCGAGTCCGACGGCGTCATGATCAACTCGGAGCGGAACCTCACCCTCGTGCAGGGCGTCGTCGACCCGCCGGGACAAGCACTCCCCGACTGGCAGCTGATCGCCCGGGTGGCCCGCGAGATGGGGTTCGCCGAAGGGTTCGGCCACACCTCCGCGGAGGAGGTGTTCGAGGAGCTCAAGCGGGCGTGGAATCCCAAGACCGGCTGGGATCTGCGCGGCGTCACCTACGAGCGGCTGCGCACCGAACCCGTCCAGTGGCCCGCCCCGCCCGGCGGGACGGACCGCAACCCGATCCGCTACCTCAACGACGGCGTCAGCCAGAGCCTCCTGGAGCGCGAGGACGGCAGCCGCCCGCGCCTGGCCTTCCCGACGCCCGGCGGACGCGCCCGGTTCTTCGCCCGCCCGCATCTGACGCCCGCCGAACTCCCGGACGACGACTACCCCTTCACCCTCAACACCGGCCGTGTGCAGCACCAGTGGCACACCATGACCAAGACCGGCAAGGTGGCCAAGCTCGCCCGGCTCAACCCCGGCCCGTTCGTCGAGGTCCACCCCGAGGACGCCGCCGCACTCGGTGTCGCCGAGGGCGATCACCTGGAGGTCGCCTCCCGGCGCGGCCGAGCCGTCCTGCCCGCCGTGGTCACGGACCGGGTCCGGCCGGGCACCTGCTTCGCCCCCTTCCACTGGAACGACCTCTTCGGCGAGTACCTCAGCATCAACGCCGTCACCAACGACGCCATCGACCCCATCTCCTTCCAGCCCGAGTTCAAGGCCTGCGCCGTCGCCCTCGCCAGGACGGCCGCTCCTGTGCCGGCGGCGGGCGCGAAGGGACGGCCGGAGGCGGCCGGCGAGCAGACCGTCGCCGGGCAGGCCGTCGTGGGGGATGGCGCTGCCGGGCATGGCGTTGCCGGGCAAGGCGCTGCCGTGCGGCGTGGGGCGGCTGTGACGCCGGGCCCGGTTCCGGTCGCGGTTCCGGTTGCGGCCGGGGCGGCGGCCGTGGCGGCGGACTCACCCGTCCAGGCGCTCGCCACGCTGTTCGGCATCACCGACCTCGCGCCCGCGCCGCTGGCCGAGCCGGAGCGTCACTACCTGTCCGGCTATCTCTCCGGTCTGGCCCTGGCCCCGTCCGACGGCCGCGTCCCCGTCCTGCCCTCCGGCGCGCCCTTCACCCCGGACCGCGCCTTCTGGGTGGACGGCGTCCTGGCCGGCATGTTCTCCCGTACCACCGCCGCCTCCGGTGCGGGGGCCGGCTCCGGTACCGACACCGGATCCGGTGTGCCCGCGCCGACCGGCGCCCCGGCGGCCGGCACCGCCGTACCGACCCGGCGTCTGCTCATCCTGTGGGCCTCGCAGACCGGCACCGCCGAGGCGTTCGCCGAGGGCGCGGCCGTCCACCTCGCCGAGGCCGCGGGCCGCACCCCCGAGGTGCTGCCCATGACCGACGCGTCCCCGGCCCACCTCGGCGCCGACACCGACGTACTCCTCGTCACCAGCACCTTCGGTGACGGCGAGTCGCCCGACAACGGCGCCGACTTCTGGCAGTCGCTGTCCGACCCGGACACCGCCCGGCTGGAGGGAGTGCGCTACGCGGTCCTCGCGTTCGGCGACTCCAGCTACGACGACTTCTGCGGCCACGGCCGCCGGCTCGACGAACGGCTCGACGCCCTCGGCGCCACCCGGCTCGTTCCCCGCATCGACTGCGAGCCCGACTTCGAGGAGGCCGCCGAGGACTGGCTCGTCCGGGTCGTCACCGCGCTGGCCACGGCCGACGACGGGCCGCACGGCGACCCGGGCGCTGCCCGGGCGACCGCACCCACCGCATCAGCCGCGCCCACCGCGAACGCCGCATCCGCCGCATCCGCCGCGCCCGCCGTCGGCACCGCCTCCTCGCCCTCGCCCACGCCCGTGCCGCCCGTGCCCACCAAGGCCTCGCCGTTCGCCACCCTGCTCATCGGCAACCGGCTGCTGAGCCTGCCCGGTTCGCAGAAGGAGGTCCGCCAGTTCGCCTTCGACACCCGCGGCGGCGAACTCGCCTACGACGCCGGGGACGCCCTCGGCGTATGGCCGACGAACGGCGCCCCACTCGTCGCCGAATGGCTCGCGCTCACCGGTCTCGACCCCGACGAGCCGGTCGACCTCGGTACCGGCGCGCCGATCCCCGTGGAAGAGGCGCTGCGCACTCGGCTCGACATCGCCCGCATCACCACCGACCTGCTGAAGTTCACCGCGGAGCGCACCGGGAGCCATGAACTGCGGCGGCTGCTGCGGCCGGACAACAAGGACGCGCTCGCGCAGTGGAGCTGGGGACGCCAGGCCGCCGATGTCGTCGCCGCGTACCCGGTCCGCGCCTCGGCGGCCGAGTGGGCCGGCGTGCTCAAGCGGCTCCAGCCCCGGCTGTACTCCATCTCCTCCAGCCCGCTCGCCCACCCCGGCGAGGTCCGCCTCACCGTCTCCGTCGTCCGCTACACCAACGACCTCGGGCGGGACCGCAAGGGCGTGTGCTCCACCTACCTCGCGGACTGCGCGGACGACGGCACCGTGCAGGTCTTCGTCCAGCGCTCGCCCCACTTCCGGCCGCCGGCCGACCCGGCCACTCCCATGATCATGGTCGGCCCCGGCACCGGCGTGGCCCCCTTCATCGGCTTCCTCGAAGACCGCCAGGCACGGGGTCACACCGGACCCAACTGGCTCTTCTTCGGCGAACAGCGCCAGACCACCGACTTCTACTACCGCCAGGAGCTGGAGGCGTACCAGGCGTCCGGCCACCTCGACCGCCTCGACCTCGCCTTCTCCCGCGACCAGCGCAACAAGATCTACGTCCAGGACCGGATGCGTGAACACGGCGCCCGCCTCTGGCAGTGGCTCCAGGACGGCGCCCACTTCTACGTCTGCGGCGACGCGGCCCGCATGGCCAAGGACGTCGACCAGGCCCTCCGGGACATCGCCGCCACCCACGGCGGCATGGACGACGGCGAGGCCACCGCGTACGTCAGGCGCCTGGCCGCGGACAAGCGCTACGTCCGGGACGTCTACTGACCCTCCCGCCCGACACCGCCGCCCTGTGCCGCGACGCGCTCCGGAGCGGATCTGCGGCTGCCCGCCCTGGACGGCACCGTTCTCGCCGAGCGGGCGCCGGAGCCGGGCGCCGACGGCGGTCGGCTCGGCTGGGCCGACCGCCGCGGGTTCGTCGACGCCGACGCCGTCCTGGCGGCCACGGCCGATCGCGGCGAGGACCCTGACCGGCTCAGACACTGGCCGCTCGACGCCCGCACCCCGGAGATCCGCGGCCGGTCACCCGTCCGGAGGGCTCCGCCGCCGGGCGGGCGTGTCCGCTCGGGGACGGGACCTGGATCACCTGCGACGAGGAGAGCCGGCTGCTGAACCGGTGGTGTGAGCCCGCCCGGACGCGGGTGGTGGCGGTGTCGTGGGCCTCAGGGGCGCAGGATCAGACGGATGGGGTCGCCCGTCTTCTTCTCCAGCCGTTCGACCGCCTCGGCGGCCTGCGACAGCGGCAGTACGTCGCTGATGGATCCGGCGAAGTCCAGCCGACCGCCGTTGATCAACCGCAGCAGCTGCGGCAGCGCCACCGGCATGTCGGAGCCGTAGTGGCCGAGGATCTGCTGCTGGAGGTAGCTGAAGCGGGTGCCGTCCGTGACGGTGAGCGGACGGTTCGTCAGCCCGACCAGCACCAGCCGGCCCTTGGGCGCGAGGACGGTGAGCGCCTGTTCACGCACCGCCGGCACGCCCGCGAAGTCGAAGGCGGCGGCGAGGCCCAGCCCACCGGTCGCGGCGGCCACGGTCTGCCGCAGCGCGGGGTCGGCGGAGTCGAGCGCGAAGTCGGCACCGGCGGCCAGCGCCCGCTCCCGGGCGACCTCGCTGGGATCCACGGCGATGATCGGGCACGCGCCCACGGCGCGCAGCAACTGCACCGCGTGCACCCCGAGTCCGCCGATGCCCCACACACCGACCGCCTCGGCCGGCCGGACGGCACCGGTCATGGTGATCGCGCCCCACGGCGTGGACACGGCGTCCGGGATGATCGAGCCCTGGTCGAAGGGGATGGCGTCGGGCAGCAGGGTGAGCGCGTTCGCTGACGACAGGGCGTACTCGGCCCAGCCGCCGTCGTAGTCGACGCCGCGGGTGTAGGTGACACCGTCGCGCACCTCGCCCGCGTACAGCACGACGCGCTGTCCCGGGGCCCACGCGGTGACTCCCTCGCCGGTCTCGGCGACGGTGCCGGACACCTCGTGGCCGAGGGTGACGACATCGCCGTCCAGCAGGCGCGGGGTGAGGGTGCCGTCGATGAGGTGGACGTCGGACAGGCAGACGCCGGCCGCCTCCACCTTCACCAGCACCTGTCCGGGCCCCGGCTGCGGGCGCGGCACCTCCTCCAGGCGCAGGGTGCGGCTCGGAAGGCGCAGGCGGGCGGCGAGCATCTGCTCCATGACGTGACTCCCTCGGTGCGGCGGCGGAGCCCGCGCGACTGTCGCAGGTCGCCTCGTGCCGACCGTACTGCTCGGTCGGCTCGTAACGCAAGGAGGCTTGCTTTAGGGTGAGGGCATGATGCCACCTCCGCCGGGTTCACGACCGGCTCCGGACTCCGCCTCGGCCGCGGCCCCGCAGCCCCTGCGGCGGCGCGGGGAGCGCATGCGGCAGGCCGTGCTGACCGCGACGGTCGGCATCCTCGCCGCCGAAGGGCTGGCCGGCACCACCGTCGCGGCGGTCGCCCGGGCGGCCGGCGTGCACGAGACCTCGGTCTACCGCCGCTGGAAGACCCGCGAGAACCTGATCCACGACGCGCTCACCAGCCGGCTCGACGCCACGCTGCCGATCCCGGACACCGGCGAGGTGCGGGAGGACCTGACGCGGTTCTTCGAGGCGCTCGTGGACCTGCTGAGCGGGCCGTACGGACCGGCGCTGCTGCGGCTGAGCGTCGAGCGCGACGACACCCTCGACGACCGCCGCCACCCGTACTGGACCGAACGCCTGGAACGCGCGGCCGTCATGGTCCGACGGGGCGTGGAGCGGGGCGAACTGGCCGAGGACACCGACCCGGGCCTGGTGATCGAGGCGATCAGCGGCCCTCTCTTCACTCGGGTCCTGCTGAGCGACACCCCCGTGGACCCGTCCGTCGCCCACGGCCTGATCCGGCTGGCGCTCGACGGCGCCCGCGCCCGGCCGGACGGCCCCGGCGGCAGCTGAGCCGGTGCGCGCGGTCGTCCCGCCCGTACCGACGGGGGGGCCGAAGACGCGCTGCGCCCGCCCGCTCTCATGGCCTCCGCTCAGGTGTCCCGATCAGGTGTCCCGCTCACGTCTCCCGCGCCGGCGCGTACACCTCCGCCTCCAGTCCGAACGTCCAGGCGACGCCCTCCCGGGCCGTGCGGACCGTCGGCGGGACGCGGAGCCAGTACGTGCGACTGGTGCCGTCCGGCTCCGGGGTGGAGTTGACGACCTCCACCATCACCACCGGCTCGTCACCGTCCAGGTCGATCCGCCAGAGCACGCCGGTCTCGTCCCGGTGCAGGGGACGCGCCCCGGAGTCCGCCAGGTAGCGGTCGTAGCCGTAGTGCTCCAGCATCACCCGGCGCAGCTCGGCGTTCTCCTCGGACCGGATGCGGTCCGGTGTCAGGGTGGCCAGCTCGGCCATGAACGCGGCCGAGACCGGCATACCGCGCCAGGCGTGCAGCGCGAAACCGTCCGGGTAGGCCAGCGCCGGACCGTCCCCGCGGTCCAGGCGCCCCGCCTCGTCGCGATGGAGAGCGACCGGCCGTTCCGACAGGACCGCCACCTCGGCGAACGGCCACCACCAGCCGGCACTGCGGCACACCGCCGCCAGCCCGTCCAGCGGCGCCCGGTCGGTCGGGAAGGCGGCGAGCCACGGAGCGTCGTGCTGGCCCAGGACCGCGTCCAGCAGGAGCAGCCGCACCCGGGCCTCCCGGGCGCGGTCACGGGGGCGGCCGGCGCCGGAGGGGGCGTTCGCGGGCGATGACCCCTCGGCACCGGAGGCGCTGCCGGCAGCACCGGCGAGGTCGTCGAGAACGCCGGTGCGGATCCGCTCCACCAGCGCCTGCGTGGACTCCCACAGCCGGCCACCCGTGGCCGACCAGTGTGCCGACCAGCCCGCGGCCCCCAACTCCGTGTGCAGCCGGTCGCGTTCGCGGGCCCAGGGAGCGCTCCGCACCTCCTCACGCACGCAAGGGCCGCTGTCCTCCAACTCCAGGATCAGCGCCACCGCCGCGCGAGGGGAGCCGGCCCACAGCACACGCCGCGGTTCCGGCAGGCCGGCCCGCCGGTAGGCCAGCCGGACTCCCTCCTCGGCCCCCGCGCGATCGGCCGGCGTCGCCGCCGCGGCCCGTGCGCGCCAAGGGGCGACGGCATCGGGAACACCCGGACCATCGACCGGTTCCACCGCACCGCCCGGCCCTTCGGCCCCTTCCAGAACGCCCGCCGCGCCTGTCGTCGTCATCCGCTTCTCCGTCATCGTCGCCCCGTGCTCCCTCACCACCGCGCCCACTGCTCCGGTCCCGTCCACCGCGCCCGCTCCGTACGGGCAGTTCAGTCCGCGACGATCCGCACGGACCCCGGCACGTACTCCCGCTGCCGGATCACCCGGTACCAACCCCGCGGAAGCGGTATCGCCGCGTGCTCCTCGTGCACCACGCGTCCGCCCTGCGGCAGGTGCAGCAGCATCGGACCGAACGGTCCCGGCTCACGGACCAGTTCGCCGGGGCCGACGACCGCGTGCGCATGTCCGGTGACCTCGCCCAGCGCCAGGACCAGGCGTCCCCGCGCGTCCCGCGGCTCCCTCGGCGCCGCCGCGACATGCGACGGCACCGCCTCCGACGCCACGGGCACGATCAGCACGTCTCCCTGCCGGTACACGACAGCTCTCCCCTCCGCCGGCGCCGACGCACCGGCCTCATGACGCAGACAGTAGGTGCCGCCACTGACAACGCACCGAACCCCGCCCCGCCCCGCCACGTTGTCAGCGGCTGTTGGTACAACTGCGGTCATCACGCAATGCCCTCACCCATCACAGGAGCAGCCGCATGACCATCGGTGACCACCTCTCAGCGCTGTACCGGCTGCCCGCCCACACCTTCCCCGGCCCCGAGGCGCGCACCGACGACCTGCCCGAGCCGGACTCCGTCGCCTGGCGCGTCACCAGCGACGTGTACGACGCGAACGAGGACTGGACGGCGGCCTTCACCCGCTTCTGCGCCACCGTCGACACCGCCCGCGTCCGCGCCCTGATCGTCGGCGCCTGGGAGGAGGCGTACGACACCGATTCGTCGGCCGTCATCGAGGCGCTCGTGGCCGTCCGAGACCGGTTCCCGGCGCTGCGGGCGCTGTTCCTGGGCGACATGGTGATGGAGGAGTGCGAGATCTCCTGGATCAACCAGACCGATGTCACCCCGCTCCTGGCCGCCTTCCCCGACCTGGAGGAGTTCGGCGTCCGCGGCGGATCGGGGCTGCGCTTCCCCGCCTTGCGCCACACCGCCCTGCGCAGACTCACCATGGAGTCCGGCGGGCTGCCCGCGGCGGTCGTGCGCGGCGTGAGCGCCAGCGACCTGCCCGCCCTGGAGCACCTCGACCTGTGGCTGGGCACGCCCGACTACGGCGGCGACAGCGAGGTGGGCGACCTGGACGGGATCCTGTCCGGCGCCCGGCTGCCGCGCCTGCGCCATCTGGCCCTGCGCAACAGCGAGATGCAGGACGCCGTCGCCGCGGCGGTCGCCTCCGCCCCGGTGGTGGCCCGTCTCGAGGTGCTGGACCTGTCCATGGGCGTGCTCACCGACGAGGGCGCCACCGCCCTGCTCAGCGGACAGCCGCTCACCCACCTCAAGGAACTGGACCTGCACCACCACTACATCAGCGAACCGCTCCGGGAGCGTCTGGTGCGCACGCTGGAGACCGCGGGCGTCTCCCTGGACCTCGACCGCGACGACGCGGACGAGGACGAGGACGACGACGGCACGGTGTGGCGGTACGTCGCCGTGGGCGAGTGAGCACGACGAGCATGCGTCCCGACCACCTCCCCGAACACTCCTTCGTGAGTGAACCGCGCCCGCGCTTCGCGGTCGTGGGCAATCCGGAGAACCGCCGGGTCGCCCTCTTCGCCGAGGCGGTGCGCGCGGCGGGACTCCCCGCACCGCGTGTGGTGCCCTGGCTGGAGGTGCTGCGCGCGGGCGGAGCGGAGTTCGACGCGCCGGAGATCGTCCGCGTCGACTCACCGGGGGAGAACGCGGACGTCGACCGGCTGCTGCGCGGCGCCGAGGACCCCACCCGGGTGGAGGGATCGGCCCGCTGGTACGCCGGGTTCACCGCCGCACTGCGCGGTCTGCGCGGCGGCGTCCGGCTCGACGACCCGGCAGAGCTCGCGGTGCTGTTCGACAAACGGCGCTGCCACGCCGTGCTCGACGCGGCGGGCGTCCCGGTGCCGGCCTCGCCCACCTCCGGGGAGCGGGCCGCGCCGGTGCACGGCTGGGACGACGTGCGCGCCCTGATGGCGGCGCACCGGATGCCCCGGCTCTTCGTCAAGCCTGCGCACGGCTCGTCGGCGTCGGGAGTGCTGGCGGTGGAGTCGGGCGGGGGAGGGCGGATCAGAGCCACCACCTCGGTGGAACTCGCCCCCGACGGACGTCTGTTCAACTCGCTCAAGGTGCGCCGCTACGAGAGCGAGCGGGACATCGCGGCCATCGTCGACGCGCTCGCCCCCGACGGCCTGCACCTGGAACGCTGGCTGCCGAAGGCCTCCCAGCAAGGCAGGGCCGCGGACCTGAGGGTGGTCGTGGTGGGCGGCCGGGCCACGCACGCCGTGGTGCGCACCAGCCGCCGGCCGCTGACCAATCTCCACCTCGGCGGCGCCCGCGGCGACCTCGACGCGGCCCGGCAGGCGGTGGAGGCGGCCGGCGCCCGCTGGGCCGACCTGCTCGACGTGTGCGAGCGGGCGGCGGCCTGCTTCCCGCGCACCCTGTGCGTCGGCGTCGACCTGCTGCCGGCCGTCGGCTGGCGCAGGGCCGCGGTGGGGGAGGTCAACGCCTTCGGCGATCTGCTGCCCCGGCTCACCGGCCTGCCCGGCAGCGGAGCCGAAGGCATGGACACCTACGCCACCCAGGTCGCGGCCGCCCTGCGCCTCCCCGCCCGGGGCCTCCCCGGCCTGCGCCCGCCCGCCCGCACCGGACCCGGCCGTCCCGCACTCCCGGACCGGCACGCCGCCGAGCACCACCGGACCGACCCGCACCAAAAGAGAACAGGAAGCCCCGATGCCCTCGCCCGCCCCGACGCCTGACCCGCTCCCGCCCACCCCGCCGGCCGCGGGCGAGCCGGACATGAACGAGATCGTCGGCAGCCACGACCTGCTCCTCGTCACCCTCGACACCCTGCGCCACGACGTCGCCGCCGAACTGGCCGCCGCCGGCCGCATCCCGAACCTGGCCCGCCACCTCCCCGGCGGACAATGGGAGAAGAGGCACGCCCCGGGCAGCTTCACCTACGCCTCCCACCAGGCGATCTTCGCGGGCTTCCTGCCGACCCCGGCCGCGCCGGGACCTCATCCTCGGCTCTTCGCGGCCACCTTCGCCGGCAGCGAGACCACCGCCGGCGGCACCTTCGTCTACGACACCCCCGACGTCGTCTCCGGCCTCGCCGCGGCGGGCTACCACACGGTGTGCATCGGCGGCGTCGGCTTCTTCAACAAGCAGGGTCCGCTCGGCACGGTGCTGCCCAGCCTGTTCCACGAGTCCCACTGGTCCCCGGAGTTCGGCGTCACCTCGCCCGCCTCGTTCGAGAACCAGGTCGCCTGCGCCGAACGCGTGATCGCCGGGCTGCCCGCCGAACAGCGGCTGTTCCTCTTCGTCAACGTCTCCGCTCTGCACCAGCCGAACTGGTTCCACCTGCCCGGTGCCACCCGCGAGGCCGGCGACACGCGCGCGACGCACGCCGCCGCGCTGGAGTACGTCGACCGGCACATCGGGCGGCTGTTCGCCGCCGCGAGCAGCCGGCGCCGCTGCTTCGCGATCGTCTGCTCCGACCACGGCACCGCCTACGGCGACGGCGGCTACACCGGCCACCGGCTGGGCCACGAATCCGTCTGGACCGTGCCCTACGCCCACTTCGTCCTCGACCCGGCGTCCGCCACGCCGGACGAGCCGGCCGCCACGACGCCCCTCCCCGCAGCCCGCCCGACCGAGGCCACCCGATGACCACCACCGCACCGCCCGCACACCTCAGCCCCTACCAGAGCTACGTCTACGCCTACCCGCACAAGACGGCGTACCGCGCCCTGGCGGACCGGCCCCGGCTCACCTCCCTCTGGGCCGGTGAACCGAAGGACGCCCTCTCCCTCTATCTGCACATCCCGTTCTGCGAGATCCGCTGCGGCTTCTGCAACCTCTTCACCCGCGTCGGTGCCCCGGACGGTCTCACCGGCGCCTACCTCGACGCCCTGGAGCGCCAGGCCGGCGCGGTGCGCGAAGCCCTCGACGCCACCGGCGAGCCGCAGTTCGCGACCGCGGCCTTCGGCGGCGGCACCCCCACCTTCCTCACCGCCCCCGAGCTGGAACGGCTCTGCGACATCGCCGAGCACCGCATGGGCGCGGACCTGCGCGCCGTACCGCTGTCGGTGGAGGCGTCACCGGCCACCGCCACCGCGGACCGGCTGGCCGTGCTGGCCGAGCGGGGCGCCACCCGGCTCAGTCTGGGCGTGCAGAGCTTCGTCGACTCCGAGGCGCGCGCCGCCGTGCGCCCGCAGCGCCGCGCCGACGTCGAGGCCGCTCTGGAACGCGTCCGGACCGCCCGCATACCGGTCCTCAACATCGACCTCATCTACGGCATCGACGGCCAGACACCGGACACCTGGCTCCGCTCCCTGGACGCGGCCCTGGCCTGGCGGCCGGAGGAGCTCTACCTCTACCCGCTCTACGTGCGCCCCCTCACCGGCCTCGACCGCCGCCACGGCGGCCCCGACCCCGCCTGGGACGAGCAGCGGCTCGGTCTGTACCGGGTGGGCCGCGACCACCTCCTCGCCCAGGGCTACACCCAGCAGTCCATGCGCATGTTCCGCCGCACCGACGCCCCGCCGCAGGGCGCCGACGACTACGCCTGCCAGACCGACGGCATGATCGGCCTCGGCTGCGGCGCCCGCTCCTACACGGCGGAGCTGCACTACTCCTTCGACTACGCCGTCGGCATGCACCAGATCCGTCAGATCATCGACGACTACGTCGTACGTCCCGCCGCCGACTTCGCCCACGCCGAGTACGGCCGTGTCATCGACGCGGACGAGGCACGCCGCCGCCATCTGCTCCAGTCCCTCCTCCAGGCCGAGGGGCTGCGCGTCGACGACTACCGGGCCCGCTTCGGCAGCGCTCCCGCCGACGACTTCGGCCCCGAACTGGAACGCTTCGCCGAACGCGGCTGGCTGACGGAGACCGAGGCAGCGCCGGAGACGGGCGACAGCCCCATCACCGGCACCGCCACCGGCACCGGCACCGTCACCGGCCCCAGCACCGGCACCGGCCCCACGATCCTCCGGCTCACCCCCGAAGGGCTCGCCCACTCCGACGCGATCGGTCCCGAGCTGTTCTCCCCGGCCGTCCGCTCCGCCATGGCCGCCTACGAGCGAAAGTGACCGGCCGCCCCATGGACCTCACCCTTCTCTACCGCGGCCCCCTCGCCTCCTGCGACTACGACTGTCCCTACTGCCCCTTCGCCAAGCGGCGCGACACCACGGCCCAGTTGCGCGCCGACCGGGCCGCCCTGGAACGCTTCGCCGGCTGGGCCGCCGGGCAGACGGACGACCGCCTCTCGATCCTCTTCACCCCCTGGGGCGAGGGCCTGGTCCGTTCCTGGTACCGGCGCACGCTCGCCGACCTCTCCCACCTCCCGCACATCCGGCGGGTGGCGATCCAGACCAACCTCAGCTGCCGCACCGACTGGCTAGCCGAGGCCGACCCCGACACCCTGGCGCTGTGGTGCACCTACCACCCCGGCCAGACCCCCTACGACCGCTTCCTCGGCAAGTGCCGGGAACTGGCCGCGCGCGGCATCCGCTACAGCGTCGGCGTCGTCGGCCTGCCCGAGCACCTCGCCTCGGCCCGCCGCCTGCGCGCCGACCTGCCCGAGCACGTCTACCTGTGGGTGAACGCCGCCGAGGGCCACACCTACACCGACGCGGACGCCGACCGCTGGACGGCCCTGGACCCGCTCTTCCCCTACAGCCGCCATCCGCACCGCAGCGCGGGCCTGCCCTGCCGCACCGGGGACTCGGTGATCTCGGTCGACGGCGACGGCACCGTCCGCCGCTGCCACTTCGTCCCCACCCCCCTCGGCAACCTCTACGACGGCTCCTACCGCACCGCCCTGCGCCCCCGCCCCTGCCCGCTGGCCGCCTGCGACTGCCACATCGGCTACGTCCACCTGGAGACGCTGCCCCTGTACGACGTCTTCGCGGGCGGCGTCCTGGAACGCATCCCGGCGACCGCGACCGCGACCGCTACCGCGCCCGCCACACCGCCCGCCGCACCAGCGTCAGCGCAGCGCCGCTGAGGCGGTTTCGGGGGACGCGGTCTCGTTGCGCAGCCAGACGGTGCGCTGCGGATACGGGATGTCGATGCCGGCCGCGTCCAGGGCCTCCTTGACCCGGCGGCGCAGCTCGCGGGTGACGGCCCACTGCTGGAGCGGAAGCGTCCGGACCGCCATGCGCACCAGCACTCCGTCGGCGTCCAGCGACTGCACGCCCCACACCGCGGGGTCCTCCAGCAGGACGTCGGCGAAGTCCGGGTCCTGGCGCAGGGCCTGTCCGGTCTCCTCCAGCACCCGGTAGACCTCGTCGAGGTTGGCCTCGTAGGCCACCGCCACGTCCAGGACGGCGCGCGCCCACTCCTGGCTGTCGTTGCGGACCCGCAGGATCTCGCCGTTGCGGATGTGCCACAGACCGCCGTCGAGGTCACGGACGTGGGTCAGGCGCAGCCCGACGTGCTCGACCTCGCCGACGGCCTCACCGAGGTCGACGGAGTCACCGACACCGTACTGGTCCTCGATCATGATGAGCATGCCGGACAGGTAGTCCGCGACCAGGCTCTGCGCGCCGAACCCGATCGCCAGGCCGACCACTCCGGCGCTGGCCAGCAGCGGCCCCAGCGCGATGCCCACCTGGTCCAGGACCATGGCGACGGCGATCACGAACAGCACGACGGACACGATGCTGCTGAGGACGGATCCGATGGTCCGGGCCCGCTGCTCGCGGCGTTCCCGCGCCCGTGAGCGGTCGCGGTGCAGCACCGCCGGTCCGCGGATCGCACGGCGGCCCGTCTCCCGTCCGCCGTCGGCGGGTTCGAGGATGCGCTGGACGACGCGGGTGATGGCCCGCTCGGCCAGCTTCCTCACCAGTGCCACGCCGATCAGGATCAGCGCGATGCGCAGGGGTATGCCGACCAACGCGGAGACGTGGTCGCGCGCCCAGCCGGGCATCGCGAGTGCCAGTTCCACGGACGGGCCGGTGGTCGGACGGTCGGGCAGCTGCACCATGGACCGTGTCGCTCCGTTCCTCGCTGGGGGATCTTGTGCTGCGAGCGCCCCTACCCGCACCGATCGCGGTTACCCCACCACCGTCCTTTGGCCCGCGCGCGGGCGGAGGGTAGCGTCGTACCGAAGCCTGGTCGCCAAGTGTGCTCTCTGCTCGGCCGGACCGTAAGGACCCACTGATGCCCAGCAGGACGGTGACACGATGAACTCGCTGGTGTTCGACAGCGACGACCTGGAACTGACGGAGGACTTCCTCTGCCGGGCCTACGCCCGTATGTCGATCGGGAGCAGCAGCCCGCAGGACAGCAGGACGCACATCCGCCGCGACACCATGCCGTCGGTGAGCGTCGACGAGCTCGACCTGGGCTTCGACATGAGCTACACGGTGACGCCGCTGGGGAAGATCTGCCTGTGCCTGGTCCACGAGGGGACCATCCAGGACCACGGCTACCAGGGGGTGCGGGACGACTTCGGCCCCGGCGACATGGTGCTCTTCGCACCCCCGGAGCTGCCGTACTCGGGCCGGATCTGCACGGCCCGCTACAACATCACCATGCTGGACCCGGCGCTGCTCGACCAGGTCGCGGCCACCGGGCCGGAGCAGCGGTCGAAGCCGGTGCGGTTCACCGGACACCGGCCGGTCTCGGCGGCCGCGGAGCGCCACCTCAAGGACACCATCGTCTACCTGCGCGATCACGTCCTCGCCGATCCGGCGATCGCAGACGAACCGCTGGTCGCCTCCACCAGCAGCCAACTGCTCGCCGCGAGCGTCCTGGCCGCCTACCCGAACACCGCGCGCGCGGAGACCACCGGACAGGACCGCACGGACGCCCACTCGGCCACCCTGCGGCGGGCCGTCGCCTACATCGAGGACCACGCCGACCGGCCCCTCACCGTCGCCGACATCGCCGCCGCGGCGCACGTCACCGTCCGCGCGCTCCAGTACGCGTTCCGCCGCCACCTCGACACCACACCGCTCGCCTACCTGCGGCGTGTGCGCCTCGCGCAGGCCCACCAGGAACTGCGCGCGGCCCAGCCGCTGGGTGGCATCACCGTCACGGAGATCGCCGCGCGCTGGGGCTTCGCCCATCCCGGCCGGTTCGCCGCGCTCTACCGCGACGCCTACGGCACCAGCCCGTCGAGCACCCTGCACAGCTGAGCCGGTTCACGCCCCGGTTCACGCCCCGGTTCCCTCCGGCATCCCGGTCCGCTGCGACGCCCGTGCCTTCAGCGCGGTGTCGAGGGCCTCACGGATCTCGGGCGGCAGCCATTCGCAGTGCGGCCACTGCACGATGTGTTCCGCGACCTCGCGCAGTTTGGTGTTGGTGTGCTGAGAGACCTCTTTCAGGACGTCCCAGGCCGGCTCCGGACGCAGTCCGCCGAGGGCGATCACCACACCGATCGCCTGGTCGACGATGGCATGGGAGACGAGAGCCTGCTTCAGCTGCGCGACCTCCTCCTGAAGAGCGGTCATTCTGTGCGCGAGGTCCACTTGCTCAAGCATGGTGGGTGCAATCCCTGGATCCCTGGGTGAGACGGCCTGTCGGTCACCGTCCTCATGCCCCCGGAAGCACCAGGCAGAAGTCCACGGAACGAAGACCTGCCGCCGCCGCGGTACGGAAAGCGAAACCCTCGCGACACCGCGCCGTACGTGACGGCCCTCGCCCGGGTCAGCACGGCTTGCGCCAGATCCCCAGTTCCGGCTTCTTCCGCATCGACGACAACCGCAGTTCCCGCGCCTGCGGGCAGAAGCGGGAGGTGGGCTCCGCGTACTCCACGTGGAAGACCGCCTTGCCCGCCGCGATGAACGGTTCGAGCAGCGCGCACTCGTCGTACTGGGCGCACTCCTCGTTGACCGCGAAGTCGAAGTCGTCCACCAGCTGCGGAATCTGGGGCAGGTCGTTCTTGAGGCCCACCGCCAGCCCGCGCTCGTGCGCGATGTCAGCGATCATGCGGTTGTAGCGGAGCTGGTCCGCCGCCGTGAGCGGGAAGCCGGTGTCGTTGCCGTACCCCTCCACCAGGTCCGGCTCCACCGCGTCGAAGCCCTTGTCACGGCACATGTCGAAGCGGCGTTCCATGAGGGGGCGCAGGACCGACAGCCGGCGGATGTCCAGCCAGCGCTCGCCGCGCCAGCCGTTGGGCCGGCCCAGGAGGGAACGGGGGAAGGCGTCCCGGTCGGGGCGGAAGTCCTCCCAGGCGCCGACGTTGACGTAGCAGATCACCTTGCGGCCGTCGCGGTGCAGGCGGGCGACGTCGGCGGCGCTGTTCTCGAAGCCGTCGATGTCGTAGACGGGCACGTCGACGGACGGGTCGACCCGCCCGTCGAGCTGCCACTGCCAGGCCAGCCCGGGGCGCGGCCGCCACGGATCGCCGCCCGTGCGGCCGGGGTCGCCGGTGCGGCCGGGGTCGCCTGAGCAGGCGGCGAGGACGGCGACGAGGGCCAGGGCGGCCGCGAGGGCCCGTCCGAGCCGCCTCACCGGTCCGCCTCGGCCAGCGCCGGTGTCAGCCGGGACCAGGGGTTGGGCGGTTCTCCCGTCACCGGCCCGCACACCGCCGCGCCCCGCTCGACCGCCGTGCGCACGGCGAGCGGCACCAGCGGCTCGGGCACCCCGTAGACCAGGTGGCACAACCGCTCCGGCGGCTGCCGCGCCGTCCACGACGGGCGGCTGAACGCCGACACGTACCGCGACCAGGGACCCTCGAACGTGACCGTCAGATCGGCGAGCCGCGCGTAGCCGGGAGCGGGATGGACGCCCGGATTGAGCACGACGGTCGAGGCCCCGAGCCGGCGCACCGAGCGCACCAGGCGACGGCAGGCCGGCAGCCCGTGCGGCGCCGCGGTCACCTGGTCGAGGAAACAGCCGTCCACGCCGTACCACTCCTGGTGCCGGCGCAGATCGGCGGTGATCAGCGCCGGCTCTCGCGCGCCGTAGTCGGTGTCGACATAGCCCAGCAGCCGCGCCCCCGCCGTGCGCAGCGCCTCGGCCGCCGCGACGAACGCCGGGTCAGGGGCCCGGCCGGGACCGTCCGCGGGGTTGAGCACGACCGCGTAGGTGCGCCCGGCGCCCAGGATGAGGCGGTGCCAGGCGGCCGGGTCCTCGGCCGGGTGGACGTAGAGCGGGATCAGCAGGCTCATCGCGCCGGTGCCCCTTCGGAGCTGCGGGACGGTGCGCCCGTGGCCGCCCACAGCGCCTCCAGCGACTCCTCCAGGGTGTGGGCGGGCCGCCAGCCGAGGGCGTCGCGGGCGGCGGTGATGTCGGAGCACTGCCACGACACGTCCGCGGACCGCGCGGAGCCCTTCGCGCCCTCCTCGACGACCCGGCCCCGGAAACCCGCCACCTCCGCCAGCGTCCGCACCAGCTCCCGTACCGGGACCGCGTCGCCGCCGCCGACGTTCAGCACCGGCGGGAGCGGCCCGGGCACGGTCGCCGCCAGCCCCGCCGCCCGTGCCACATCGCGTACGTCGACGAAGTCGCGGTGCGCGGACAGGTCACCGAGCCGCACCGTCGCGTCCGGGTCGCGCCCGGCGTCCGCGAGCAGCGCGGCGACCCGGCCGGGCAGCCCGGTGGGCGGGGCCCCCGGTCCGACCGGGTTGCCGACCCGCAGCACCACCGCGTCCAGCCCCGACGAGGTCACCGCCACTGTGCCCGCCAGCTTGGTCGCCCCGTACGGACCGGCGGGCCGGGTCGCCGCCGACTCCGTCACCCGCAGTCCGGGTGCGCCGGGCCCGTACTCGGCGGCCGAGCCCAGATGGACCAGCCGGGCCGCGGGCGCCGCCTCCCGCAGCGCCGCGCACAGGACGGCCGGGCCGCGCGCGTTGACCTCCGCGAGCGTGACGGCGTCACCGCCGGTCGCGCCCGCGCAGTTGACGACCGCGTCGGGCGCCGCCGACGCCAGCGCCGTCGCCAGGTCCCGGGCACGGTCGGACGCGAGGTCCACGGCGACATCGGCACCGGCGGGGGAGCGGCCGCCGACGAGCACCCGCGTGCCCGGCAGGGCACGCAGCCGCGCGACGACATGACCGCCCAGGTAACCGGTGGCGCCGAGTACGAGGATGCGCATGGGTGGATCAGGCTCCCTTGAGCAGCAGCGACTTGCGGCTGGTGAACTCCGCGTTGGCCCGGTCGTAGTCGTCGGGCCGGCCGATGTCCAGCCAGTAGCCGTCGAACTCGTAGGCGTGCGGCGGGCGCTCGGCCGCGAGCAGGTCCAGCACCAGCTCGTCGAAGCCCAGCGGCAGCCCGGGCGTGTACCCGTCGAGCGTGGCCCGCGCGACGCCGTAGACGCCCATGGACACCCGGTAGTCGATGCTGGGCTTCTCGGTGAAGGCGACGACCCGGCTCGCGTCCGTGGTCAGCACCCCGAAGTCGATGTGCACCTTGCGGGCGTAGGTGGCGATGGTGAGGGGCGCGCCCGAGTCCTCGTGCCGGCGCAGTACGTCGGCGTAGTCGAGGTCGGTGAGCACATCACCGTTCATGACCAGGAAGTTCTCCGGCAGCCGCTCACGCAGGTTGAGCAGCGGGCCCATGGTGCCCAGCGGACTCTCCTCGGTGGCGTAGTCGACGCTCATGCCCCACTGCGCGCCGTCGCCGACGTAGGCGCGGATGATCTCGCCGAGGTGACCGATGGCGATGGTGCAGTGGGTGAAGCCGGCCGTGGCCAGCTGGCGCAGCACGATCTCCAGGATGGCGTGCTGGTCTCCGATCGGGACGAGCGGCTTGGGCAGCGCCGTGGTGTACGGCCGCAGCCGGACGCCCTTGCCTCCGGCCAGGATCACTGCGTGCATGGCATACCTCCTGCGGGTACGTGCCCGTCGGGTCAGATGTTGTAGATGCCGGTCTTGTAGCGGGCCAGGTTGGCCGGATCGACGAACCACCGCGCGGTGCGCGCCAGGCCTTCCTCCAGCGTGTGGCGAGGACGCCAGCCGGTCGCCGCGGTCAGCCGGGTCGCGTCGGCGACGAGCCGCATCACCTCGGAGCCCGCGGGCCGCAGCCGTTCGGTGTCCTCGCGCACGTCCAGCGGCGCGTCCATCACCTTGCCGATCAGCGCGACCAGGTCACCGACGGAGATCTCGCCGCCGGTCCCGGCGTTGAAGGTGCGGCCCACGACCCGCTCCGCCGGTGCGGTGCCCACCGCGAGGAACGCCTGCGCGGTGTCCTCGACGAAGGTGAAGTCGCGGGTGGGACGCAGATCGCCGAGGGTGATGGTGCGCTCCCCGGCCGCCACCTGGCCGACGACGGTGGGGATGACCGCCCGCATCGACTGCCGCGGGCCGAAGGTGTTGAACGGCCGCAGCGTCACCACCGGGGTGTCGAAACTGGCGTGGTAGCTGTCGGCCAGCCGGTCGCCGCCGGCCTTCGAGGCGGCGTACGGCGACTGGGTGTTGATGGGGTGGTCCTCGGTGATCGGCACGGTCTGCGCGGTGCCGTACGTCTCGCTGGTCGAGGTGTGCACCAGCCGCGGCGTGCCCAGCGCGCGCACCGCCTCCAGCACGTTGAGCGTGCCGGTGACATTGGTGTCCACATAGCTGTGCGGCGCCTGGTAGGAGTACGGGATCGCGATGAGCGCGGCGAGGTGGTAGGCGCAGTCGGCGCCGTCCAGGAGGCCACGCACCGAACCCGGGTCGCGTACGTCGCCGAGGACGATCTCCACCTGGTCGAGGACGTCGGCGGGCAGGGTCTCCAGCCAGCCGTAGGACGAGAACGAGTTGTACTGGGCCATGGCCCTGACGCGGTGGCCGGAGGCGACCAGCGCCTCGGTGAGGTGCGAGCCGATGAAGCCTTCGGCTCCGGTGACTGCGGCGAGCGGTGCGGAGGTCAACTCTGGGGTCCTTTCGTCCGGTGCTACGACGGGGATGGCGGGGGCGGGTGGTCCCCCGGTGCGGTGGCTCGGCGGGTCAGGCGTGCGGGGAGGGCCGGCCGAGCAGATGGATCGCGCAGATGGCGAGACAGAGGGCGGCCGCGCCGCAGACCGGCGCCAGCACGCCCGGACCGGGCGGCAGCTCCAGCGCCGTGACCGCCCCGGCACCGCCCGCGGCCGTCAGACAGAGCACGGCCGCCGGCCAGGCCGCGCCGAACGCCTGGAGGAGCAGCGCGGTCCACAGGGCCGCGGCCAGCGGCAGCAGCGCGCCCGGCCCGCCGCCGGTGAGCAGCGCCGGCGGCAACAGCAGCAGCAGATAGGCGGACAGGCACAGGCCGAGCACGGCGGACGAGCGCAGCAGGAACCCGGCGGGCGTCGCGCTGACCCGCAGCGCCGCGACCGACCAGCCGCGATAGCGGTACAGCAGCCACTCGGCCGGACCCATGCTCACCGTCAGCGCGATCACGGCGTACGGATCGCGGCGGCCCTCCAGCATCACCAGCACCGCCGCCGCCAGTCCGAACAGGCCGTACGGGACGGACGCGGCGAGGCGCGGCCGGGGGCCCTCCGCGGCGGCCGGGGCGGCGAGCCCGCTCCACAGGACCCGGGCGGTGACGGCGAGGGTGGCCAGCAGCGCCAGCAGCGGCAGACCCGCCCGCAGCAGCGGGCCGGGCTCCCACCACGGCAGCACCGCGGCACCGGCGATCAGCGGACTGAGCGCGGCCAGCAGCAGCCGTTCCCGGCCCAGTACCAGCAGCACGCCCGCCGCGGCCAGGTACAGCGACTGAGCGCCCGCCGCCACGGTGGACGGACCACCGCCCGCGGGCAGCGCGGCCAGGCCCGTGGCCACCGCCGCGCCCAGCGACGACCCGGTCAGCAGGGTGCGGGCCGCTTCCCGGCGCCCCGTGACCAGCCGCAGGTGCGCGCGGTGGCCCAGCGCCTGGCCCCACGCCCAGGAGACGACGCCCGCCACGATCAGGACGGAGGCGTGCCGGTCGACGCGCCACAGCGGCGCGGTGAGCAGATAGGCCAGGGCGGGCAGCGCGAACAGCACCCCGCGCAGCAGACACCGCACGGTGTCGGGCCGCCACGGGTCGGCCGCGGCGGGCGGCTCCGGGAACGTCCGGGGCACCCGCTCGTACAGTGCGGACGCCAGCGAGAACAGGTTCGGGTGGCCGTACCGCTCCTTGATCAGGGAGGCGGACAGGCCCTCCGCCTCCAGCAGCGCCGCCACCTCGTACGGGTGGACGGCCGGGCCGACGCGGTCGGCGAGTTCGGCGGCGAGCGCGCTGACCGCCTCCTCGTCGGGACCCTGCCGGGGCAGCCGGATCGCGAGCGTGGTGTCGTCCAGGGCCCAGCGGGGGCGGCGGCGCGGCGGGCGCGGTTCGGCCAGCCGCAGCGCCAGGGTGTCCTGTTCGGCGCCGCCGGGTTCGAGGGACATCGGCCCGCTCATCCGGTGAGGCTCCCCGTGCCGGTGACCGCCGGGGCGGGCAGCACGATCCGGGTGGGCGACTCCCGTTTGCCCGTGGCGAGTTCGTGGTAGATGGCGCGGAACGTGTCGATGGTCTGGCGGAGCGTGAACTGCTCGATCACCCGCAGCCGGGCCGCCTCGCCCATCGACCGGCGCCGGCCGGGGTCGCCCAGCAGTTCCAGCGCGGCGGCGGCCATCGCGGCCGGGTCGCGCGGCGGCACCACCAGACCGGTGTCGCCGACCGCCTCCCGCACGCCGCCCACATCGGTGGAGACGGTGGCCCGCCCGCACGACATGGCCTCGATCAGGGTGAACGGGAACCCCTCGCTGATGCTCGACAGCATCACCACGTTCCCGGCCGCGTAGGCGTCCTTGATGTCGTCGACGCGGCCCTCGAACGTCACGGCGTCGGCGTGACCGAGCTCGGCGGCCAGCGCCTCGCAGCGTTCCCGGTATGCCTCCCCGCCCCGCGGCGTGCCGCCGAACAGACGCAGCCGCACGTCGGGCAGCCGCTCCCGCACCAGGGCGAAGGCGCGGATGAGGGTCTCCAGGTCCTTGATCGGGTCGACGCGTCCGGCCCAGCTGAGGGTGAGGCGCTCCGGCTCGGGCCCGGCCGGCGGGAAGGCCGCGGGGTCCACGCCGTTGTAGACGGTGCGGATCGACTCCGGGTCGGCGCCGCCCTGCTCCTCCCACAGCCGGTTGTAGCGGTTGCCGGGAGTGATCAGCGCCGCCCGCCGGTAGGTCTCCTCCGCCAGCAGCCGGAAGAAGCCCAGGATCACCGCCTTGACCGGCCAGCGGTAGGGCGCGGTGCGGTAGCCGAGGTAGCGCTCGCGCAGGTAGACGCCGTGCTCGGTGAGCAGCAGCGGAACCCCGTGCCGTTCGAGGGCCGCGAGCCCCGGCAGCACGGCGACCCCGCCGCTCACGGCGTGCGCGACACCGTCCTCGGGCGGCGGCGCGGCCAGCGGACGCAGGGCGTGTTCGAGCAGCGCCGTGGCGGTGAGCGCGTCGTGCAGGGTCGGCCGCGCCTCGCACACGGCGAGCCCCGGACGCGTCCACACGGAGGTCAGGATGGTGATGGCCGTGTCGCTCCGCAGGAAAGGGCCGAGCAGTCCGTCCGCCGCAGCCCGCGCGAGCGCGTGCAGCGCGGGCGGGAAGCCGTCCTCGGCGCCGGGGTCGACCAGCGCGGACAGGAACCGCTCGTAGGCGGCGGCGAGTTGCCTGCGCGCCCGGCCCCGGGGCGGGCGGCCCGGCGGAGCGGTGCCCCACATGGGCACGGAGAGCACGTCGCGGACATGGCCGGGCAGGTCCCACACGACCGACTCGCGTCCGGTGCCGGTGACGGCGATGACGTCGAAGTCGATGTCCGGCATGCCGGTGACGAGCTGGTCGCACCAGACGCTCACACCGCCGTGGCTGTGCGGGTAGGTGCCTTCGGTCAGCAGGGTGACGCGCGTGGCGCCGGAGCGTCGCGCGCCGCGGTGATCGTGCATCGATGTGCTCCACGGCCGAGGTGTGGGGTGGTGGTGCGGGTCCCGGCCGCGGGTGGGCGGCCGGGACCTCACTGCCGTACGCCGGTCAGTCGCCCGCTGTGGGGGAGACCGGCTCGGCCACGCCCTCGGGGACGCGGGTGTCCGGGGCCGGGGCGGTGGCCGTGGTGGCACCGCCCGTGTCGCCGGCCGCGGAGGAGGCGGCGGACGCCGGCAGGGCGAGGGTGAGCGGCGTGGCCGCCGGCGTCGTCCAGCCGGACCGGTCGCCCGCGTAGGCCTCGCCGAAGGCGGAGCCGGCCCGGGTGGTGCCCTCGGGCATCGTCGCGGGGACCGCCACTCCCGCCGGGCTCTCGACGGTGACGGTGTCGCCGACGCGGTAGGCGGTGACCTGGCCGTCGCGCACGGCGGCCCGCCAGGCGGCGCGCCGCTTCAGCTCGCCGCCGATGTCCTTCATCCGCAGGTTCACCACCGGGGTGTTCGCCGCGAACAGCGCGTCGTAGCCGCCCAGCACGCCGTCCAGGACCGGGTAGGCGATGCGGTCCTCGGCCAGGTTCGACTGGTGGATGAAGTGCGGCTTGGGGTCGTTGGCGAGGACGTGACCGAGGGCGATCTGCCGCTCCAGGGGCACGATGTGCCCGGTGTAGCCGGTGGCCGTGTCGAGCGGTGCGGACAGGCAGGTGGTGGTGGCCGGGTTGTCCTCGCAGATGCCGCTGCCGCCCTGGGCGCGGCTGGTGTAGATCCAGTTGTACTCGTCCACCTGCTCGGCGGCCCGGCCCGCGTTGTAGAAGACGTTCATCGGGTAGCGGGGGACGGTCGTGGCGGGGCCGACCTGCCGCTGGTCGGGCTCGCGGGAGTTGTCCGAGGCCAGCCAGGTGATGCCGTTGTCGGCCAGGGCGAGCGCCAGGTTGGGGTTGTCGGCCGGCTGCTGCGGCAGCACCCGCAGCCCGGAGTGCTCGCCGGTGACCAGCTCGTCGTCGTCCAGCGGCAGCCCGGCGAGGTCGCCCCAGACGCGGTTGGCGGCGATCTCGTCGGAGACCTCGTTCCGGCTGACCCACCGGGTGCTGCCGTCCGCGTTCGTGGCGCACCGCCACGGCACCACCGTGGTGTCCTGTGCGCAGCCGAGGAAGGCGTGCGTGTAGGTGTGGTTGATCCAGCGGAAGGCGTCGCGTTCGGCGACGAGCTTGTCGGCCAGCGGGTCGGCGCCGTTGTTGTCCTCGCGGTGGTCGACGCTGCCGGCGCCGTTGTAGGCGAAGTCGAGGGTGAAGCCGTGCTCGCGCTGCCAGGCGACGGCGTGGTCGACGTCGGCGGGGGTCATGCGGATCGGGTCCGGGGTGGCGTTCGGGTCGGTGCAGTCCACGTCGCCGGGTGTGCAGTTGAGCGTGGAGTTCCAGCGGTCGTCGGCCGCGAACACGTCGTCGACGTGCACGGCGAAGTAGTTGCGGGAGGCGCCCAGGTGGATCCCGCCGGTCATCCATTCGACGATGCCGCGGGCCAGCAGCCGGAACTGCTGCTGGTACTGGTTGTAGACGAAGGTGACGACGAGTTCGCGCCGCCCGTCGTGCCGGTACTCGCCCACCAGCGAGCCCCGCTTGGCCGTACCGGGGATCGGCGCGTCGACGTACGGGGTGAAGTCGGCGCCGGCCACCGGAGTCGACAGGTAGGCGTAACTCTCGCCGACGGATGGGGAGTTGTCCTCGAAGGGCACCGGTCCGTCGAGGTAGCCGAAGGCGCCCGCGCGGCCGGCGTCGGTGACCCGCGCCTGCACGCCGTCGACGCTGCCGGAGTAGCCGCCGTAGACCGGGTACTGGAGCCCGGCCTCGGGGCGGGCGTAGGTGTACGCGTCCACCTGCGGGATGTCGTAGGCCTGCTCGTAGGCCACCAGCGCGGCCATCTCCGGGGAGTTCGCCGGGAACGGGTTGTCGCTGGGCAGGACGACGGCCTGGAACTTGGCGCGGCTGCGGCCGTCCACGGTGTCGGCGAGATAGCCGGCGTCGATCACGGGCCGGTCGGAGCGCGTGAGGTCGATCTCCGTGTACGGCGTTCCCGCGGTGTCCAGCTCGGCCGCGATGGCGTCGGTGGACGGGCCTCCGTCGCTCACCACGAGCACCCGCAGGTCGATACGGGGAGCCGGGGCGTCGGCGTGGGCCGCCGGGCCCGGCAGCGCCAGGGCGGCTATGAGCGCGCCCGCCGTGAGCAAGGTGGTGCGTATGGTCCGCTTCATGCGGTGCTGTCCCCTCCCAGGGCAGGGGTGAGTACTGCTCCGCGGAGCGGACGCACCCCCTCGCGTGACGCCGGCTTCCCCCTCAGAGACCAGTCGTCGACGCATCCGTCGCGTCAAATAGTGAGGTGCTTGTGTGGCTTTCGTGGTCCTAGTGCGAAACCTGACGGAAAAACGCAGGTGCACGGCAGGCGGCCGTCCGGGCCGGGTCGCCGGTCGAACGGTCTGCCGGGGCCGCCGGTCCGCACCCCGCTCGGGGGGCTTCCGTCCAGGTAGGAGGCGGAATGCGGAGCACCGGCGGACCACTGGGGCCCGCCGGTGGGGCTGTCATTGGTGTAAACCAGCCTGCCGGTCTTCGCTGCGCCGGTTTCTGGTCACCGATCGGCCCGTCGCCGGTCCGTCAGGAGCAGAGGACGCGGGTCTCGGGCGTGAAGACCGGGCCGCCGCTGACGCTCGTGCTGTCGCTGAACTCGGCGTAGAAGTACGAGTAGAAGCCGATGTTCCCGTTGCAGCCGGAGTCGGGGGCGACCTGGAGCGTCAGCGTCACGGTCCGGCTCTGGCCGGGCGGGACGGTGGCGCCGTAGTTGGTGCCGAGGTTGGCGGGGCCGGTGCCGGAACAGGGGGTGCTGCCGGAGGCCGTGGCCAGGGTGCAGCCGGTGAAGGAGTACTTCAGGTCGGGCCGCTGGGTGGTCAGCCACGTGGGGTCGATCGTCTGGTACACGAACCACAGGTCGTACGTCTTGTTGTTCGTCAGCGTCATCGACAGGTTCACCGTGCCACCCGGCGTGGTGGTGGCGGCGTCGGTGGTGAACGTCAGTTGCGCGGGGGCCGGGTCGGCCGCGCTCGCGGCCGGGGCCAGCCCGAACAGGGCGAGGACGAGGGCGAGGGCGGCAGTGAGACCGAGGCGTCTCATCAAGGGTGATCGCATGGCCCGGGAGGCTAGGCATGCCGCGAGCGCGACGTCTGCCCCCGGATCGGCGCCGCATTTCGCGAACGTCCGAAAGTGCGCCTCACGTGAAGACCGTGCGAGGAAAGCGTGACGGGCGGCCGGGGATCGTATACACCCCTGGTGAAGCCGGTGCGACGAACCGGGGCGGCGCCGCGGTCGACCTCGGAGCCGGGCGGCCGGTCGGCGGCGCCTATTGGCGCGTACCGGTTGTTCCACCGACCGTGACAGGCCGGTCGCGCCCTGTTTCCGGCGGTCACTCTCGGCCATCAGGCGCATTCCGGACCGGTGACCCCGGCCGGCGGCCGAATACGCGTCCCACCTGCGGAGGAGGCACACGAGGGGCGGTCCGACGTTTGGAATCCCGCCAGCGCGGGACTGCTGAGTGCGCGGGGATTGGAGGCTTCGGCTGATGGCGACCGTCGGTGTCGAAGAGGAATACCTGCTGGTCGATCCGGTGACGGGCCGGCTCGCTCCCTACGCGGAGAAAGTCCGCGCTGCGGCCGGGCTGGAGCCCTTCGTGACCTCCCGGGAGATCCAGTCGGAGCTTTTGCAGGCGCAGGTCGAGGTGGCCACACCCGTCTGCGCCACGCTGGAGGAGGTCGGCGGCCATCTGCTGCGACTGCGGCACGCCGTGGGCGGCGCGGCCGAGGCGCACGGCTGCCGGATCATCGCCAGCGGAACCCCGCTGCGCCGGGAGGACGCGCCCGTACCGGTCACCGAGCAGACCCGGTACAAGGCCATGCAACGCCAGGCGCCGCAGCTCGTGGCGGAACAGATGGTCAACGGCATGCACGTCCATGTCTCCGTTCCCGACCGGCGGGTCGGCGTGCAGGTCCAGAACCGGCTCCGGCTGTGGCTGCCGACGCTGACCGGCATGGCGGCCAACTCCCCGCTGTGGGAGGCCCACGACACCGGCTTCGCCAGCTGGCGCACCGTCGTCTTCGACCGCTGGCCGGTCAGCGGCCTCCCGCCGCACTTCGCCGACGAGCACGACTACGAGGAACGGATCCAGCGGCTCCTGGTCACCGGCGTCATCAGCGACGTCGGGCAGGTCTACTGGCAGGTCCGGCTCTCGGAGCGGTACCCGACCGTGGAGGTGCGCTGCACGGACGTGCAGCTGCGCACGGACGACGCGGTGATGTTCGCCGGGCTGATCCGGGCCCTCGTCGACACCGCCGTCGCCGAACTGGCGGCCGGGGTGCCGGTGGTGGAACCGGGCCCGGAACTGCTGCGGGTGGCGATGTGGCAGGCCGCCCGGCACGGGCTGAGCGGCGACCTCATCGGCCGGGACGGCCGGCGCCGGCGGGCCGGCGACGTGGTGTGCGGGCTCCTGGAGCACGTCGCTCCGGCGCTGGAGGCGACCGGGAACAGCCGCGAGGTCACCGCGCTGGTCCACCGCCTCCTCCAGGAGGGAACCGGAGCCGACCGCCAACGCCAGAGCCTCGCGCAAGGCGGCCTCGCGGCGGTCCTCGCGATGATCATCGAGGCGAGCGGGATGCCGTGAGCGGCGCCGGCGCGATGCCGGCGAAGGGCTCTGGGCGGTGTTCGGCCGCGACACCGTGTGGCCGGCCCGAGCCGCCGCTCTCGTCGCCCCACCTGAGTCCGGGGTGTTCAAAGACCCCGGGTCAGCCCTTCAGGTGGCGTTCCAGCCAGTCCGCCGCCGCGCGGCGGAACAGGCGGCGGTTGTCCGCGCGGAGGAAGTCGTGGCCCTCGTTGCGCAGGGTGAGCAGCTCCGCGAGCCGGCCGCGTTCCCGGGCCGCGCGCAGGAACTGCTCCGACTCGCGCGGCGGGACGTTGGTGTCGTGCTCGCCGTGGACGGCGAGCACCGGGACACGCAGCGCGTCGACGCGGCTCATCGGGGACAGCGAGCGCAGCAGCTCGCGGTCGCGTTCCGGGTGGCCGTACTTGTGGGCCGCCGACTGGGCGATCCACGGTTCGGTGCCCTCGAAGAACGTCGCGAAGTCCGACATGCCGCAGACCGCGACCCCGGTGCGGAACAGCTCCGGATGCCAGACCAGCGAGGCGAAGGTGAGGTAGCCGCCGTAGGAGCGGCCCATGACGGCCAGCCGTGACGGATCGGCGGGACCGGCCAGGACGGCGTGGGCGGCGCAGTCGGCGACGTCGTCGATCGCGGCGAACCGCCCCGTTCCCAGGTCCGCGTCGACGAACGACCGGCCGTGACCGGAGGAGCCCCGGACGTCGGGCGCGAAGATGTCGAGTCCGCGCCCGAGGATCTCGTGGTAGAGCGGGTTGAGGACGGGGCGTTCCTGTTCCTCGGGGCCTCCGTGCAGATGGATGACGCAGGGCGCCGGTTCCGCCGGGCCGCGTCCGGGCGCGCGGTAGTACCAGCCGTGCAGGGGGAGCCCGTCCCGTGCCGTCAGGCTCACCGGCACCGGCCGCACGGGCGGGCGGCCCGGCGGGACCGCGTCGGTGTCGCGCGACGACCACGGGGTGCGCAGCAGGGACACGCCCTCGGGTAGCCACCACACGCCGGGGCGGCGCTGCGATCCGGACAGGGCCAGCGCCAGTCGTCCCGTGCCGGCGGCCGTGACGCGGGTGACGACCTCGTGCGGCAGTGGGACGGGCCGTGGCGAGCCGATGACGTCCCCGGCCGTGTCGGGCGGGAGCGTGTCGACGATCTCCACCTCGCTCGCGCCCCGCACGTTCCACGCCAGGACGGCGGCGCGGCCGTCGTGGGCGAAGGCGAGCAGTTCGAGGTCGCTGCCCTCGCGTTCGGAGGCGACGGACCAGCCGCGCGGCTGTCCCTCGGCGTCGAGCGGGGCGGTGAGCAGCGCCGCGAACTCCCGGTAGGCGTTGCTGCGCAGCCAGAGGGCGTCCGCCTGGGGCGAGAACCGGCCGATCCACGGGTCGCCGTCGGCCACCGGCATCACACAGGTGGTGGTGAGGTCGCCGGTGCGGATGACCACCGCCTCGCGCCGCCCTCGGGGCCCGCGGCGGACCAGGGCCAGTCCGCCGTCGCGGCTGAGATCGCACACGCGCAGCGTCGCGGCGTCCGCCTCGGCGGCCAGCAGGACCGGCGCGGCCGCGCCGTCGGGGTCGATCAGGTAGGCCGACAGTCCGTCGCCGGAGCCCACCCGCGCGTCGGTGCGCCGGTCGCGCCGGTCCTCGGCGCCCGGGGCGTCGGCGGTCGGCGGCGGATACGGCGTCGCGAGGTCAGTCCCGGTGAGCGGCGACGCGCCGAGCAGCACGGCGTCCCCGTCGCGGCCCGACCAGCCGGCCGGCAGCGGACCGGCGTACCTGGGCTGTTCGAGGGGACCGGAGTCGGCCGCGACGTCCTGCCCGCCACCGGCACCGCCGAGGACGCCGAACATGTTCGACAGGCCGGAGCCGGCGGGTGCGGCCGCCGGGACGGCGACGGTGACCGCGACGGCCGATCCGTCGTGCGCCCAGCAGCCCAGGTAGGCGGAGCTGCCCGGCTCGGCCCCGGCCAGGATGTGCCGGTCGGTGCCGTCGGGGCGTACGCACAGCACCCGTGTGTGTTCGCCGCCGCCGGGAGCCGTGGTGTAGGCGATCCAGCGCCCGTCGGGCGACCAGGCGACCTCCCGTACGGGATCGGGTTCGGCGTCGAGCAGCCGTACGTCCGCGCCGTCCACGGGACCCGCCCACAGCTGCGGTACGCCGCCCCGGTCGCAGATGAAGGCCACCTGCGCCCCGGAGGGGTCGGCCGAGGGGTACCAGCAGCCGTGGGCGGTGAGCCGTGTCGTGGCCTCGCGCGGACCGGAGGCGTCCGGCAACTGGACCGGGGCGGGCGCGGGGAAGGCGGCGGGCGACGCGGAAGCACGGCTCTCCGCGCGGCCGACGCCGGTACCGCCGAGGTCGCCGATGCCGCCCGCGCCGCCGAGGTCGCCGATGCCGCCCGTGCGGTCGCCGCCGCCCGAGCTGTCCCCGCCGGCCACGCCGCCCGCCTCGGTCGTGCCGTCCGCGTCCGGGACGGCAGCCGGGCCCGTGGCGCCGGTGTCGTGGTGGGCGCGTCCGTCGATCAGACGCCGTGTGTCTGCAGCCATATCTCCAGCAATGCCACCTGCCACAGCGTGTTCGCGCCACGCCGGGTGCGGTGTCGATCGGGTGCCGCCAGCAGCTTCTCGATGTAGGCGTCCTCGAAGAGCCCGCGCCGCTTCGCCTCCGGCGCGTTCAGCGCCTCGCGCACGCGGTCCAGGACGGGCCCCGCCATATGGGTGATCGCCGGGACCGGGAAGTACCCCTTGGGCCGGTCGACCACCGCGTGCGGCAGGAGCTTGCGGCCCGCCTCCTTGAGGACGCCCTTGCCGCCGTCGGCCAGCTTCAGGTCCGGCGGGCAGGCGGCGGCCAGCTCCACCAGTTCGTGGTCCAGGAACGGCACCCGGGCCTCGAGACCCCAGTCCATGGTCATGTTGTCGACCCGCTTCACCGGGTCGTCCACGAGCATGACGTGCGTGTCGAGCCGCAGCGCGGCGTCGAGCGCGGTCTCGGCCCCGGGCACCGCCATGTGCTCCCGCACGAACCGTCCGGAGACGTCGTCCGGCGGCAGCATGTGCGGCTGCAGCATCTCCGCGAGCTCGGCGTGCGACCGGTCGAAGTAGGTGTCGGCGTACCGCTCGGGCTCCTCCTCGCGGGCGACCTCGGCGAGCCGCGGATACCAGTGGTAGCCGGCGAACACCTCGTCGGCGCCCTGCCCGCTCTGCACGACCTTCACCTCCTTGGCCACCTGCTCCGACAGCAGATGGAAGGCGACGACGTCGTGGCTGATCATCGGCTCGCTCATCGCCGCGATCGCTCCGTCGAGCGCCGTCGACACCCGCTCGGAGGGGACCATCAGCTGGTGGTGGTCGGTGGCGAACTCCCTGGCGACGAGGTCGGAGTACTCGAACTCGTCGCCGTCGGTGCCGCCTTCGGAGGCGAAGCCCACGCTGAACGTGGCCAGGTCCCGCTGGCCCTCGTCGGCCAGCAGCGCCACGATCAGGCTGGAGTCCAGACCGCCCGAGAGCAGGACGCCCACGGGCACGTCGGCGACCATCCGCCGGCGTACGGCGGTGCGCAGCGCGTCGAGCACCGCGTCACGCCACTCACTCGCGCTCATGTCCGCGTACTCCGGGCGGCGCGTGTACGACGGCTGCCAGTAGCGGTGCTCGTGGCGGCGGCCGTCCGGCTCGACGACCCACACCGTGGCCGGGGGCAGCTTGCGCACCCCGGACAGCACCGTGCGCGGTGCCGCCACCGTCGCGTGCCAGCTGAGGTACTGGTGGACCGCGACCGGATCGAGGGAGGTGTCCACCTCGCCGCCCGCGAGCAGCGCGGGAAGCGACGAGGCGAACCGCAGCCGGCCGGGGGAGTGCGTCACGTACAGCGGCTTGATGCCGAGCCGGTCGCGGCACAGGATCAGCCGGCCGGTGCGATGCTCGACCAGCGCGAAGGCGAACATGCCGTAGAAGCGCTCGACGCACGCCGTACCCCACTGCCGGTACGCCTTCAGCACGACCTCGGTGTCGGAGGTCGACACGAAGGTGTGGCCGAGGCCCCGCAGCTCCTCGCGCAGTTCCTTGTAGTTGTAGATGCAGCCGTTGAAGACGCCGGTGATGTCCTGCTCGGCGTCGGTCATCGGCTGCGCCCCGAGGTCCGACAGATCGATGATCTTCAGCCGCCGGTGCCCCAGCGCGGTCTGCCCGCGGGACCACAGTCCGCGGCCGTCGGGGCCCCGGGCGGCGAGCCGGTCGGTCATCCGCTCCACGGCCGCGAGATCCGGCTGCCCGCCGTCGAAGCGCATCTCCCCGCTCAGACCGCACATCGGGCGCCACCTCCCGGGTGGAAGGCTGCGATCCGGGGTGGGGAGGCCTGCGCGAGCCTGCCCGAAGGACCATGGGCGGAGCTGGTCGACATGGTGGTACTTCTCCTTCGGCAACGTGGGCGCCGGACGTACGGCGCGGCAAGTCGTGTCACTCGGAGTTCCCAGAGCCCCCGCGAATATTCGGTGGCCGGCAACCTGTATGCGGCCGGCAGCGCCCCATCGAACCCGCGCGATTCATGCGCACCGGTGGGAACCTGGCCATCATGAGCAAGACTGCGCTGATCGTCATCGACATGATCAACACGTACGACCACAAGGACGCCGAGCTGCTGCTCCCCACCGCGGAGACGGTGGTACCGGTCGTGGCCGGCCTGCTGGAACGGGCGCGCCGCAGCGGCATCCCCGTGATCTACGTCAACGACAACTTCGGCGAGTGGCGCTCGCACCACGGCGAACTCCTGGACCAGGCCCTGGCGGGCGCGCACGGGCACCTCGTGGAACCGCTGCGGCCCGACGACTCCTCGCTCTTCGTCGTCAAGGCCCGCCATTCGATCTTCTTCGAGACACCGCTGACGTACCTGCTCCATCAGCAGGGCATCGACCAGCTCGTGCTGTGCGGCCAGGTGACCGAGCAGTGCGTGCTCTACTCCTCGCTCGACGCCCACATCCGGCACTTCGACGTGATCGTCCCGAGGGACGCCGTCGCGCACATCCACGCCGACCTCGCGGCGGCGGCCCTGCGGATGATGGAGACCAACATGGGCGCGCGCGTCTGCGACAGCGCCGAGCTGTGGCAGTGACCGGCTCCGCGGGGGCTCCCCTCGGCCCTCAGCGCAGCCGCAGCCGAGCCGCCTTCTTCCACCGGGCGGGCACGCGCTCCTCCTCCAGCCGGGCGCCCGCGGCCTGTTCCCTGCCGTAGAGCAGGCCCCAGGTGAAGCCCGGCTCGCCCGCGTGGTGTGCCGCCAGGGCGTGCTCCCGCAGGGTCTGGCGGGCCACGACTCCGTCGTGGTGATCGCCCAGGGCCTTCTGGACGGCCTTGACGTGCTTGCGTGCCCGGTCCGCCTTGCCGCCCAGCGCCGGGCCCGCGGCCTCGGCCGCGTACCGCACCGTCTTGGCCGCCTTGCGGGCCTCGTGCAGGGCCGCGTCCCGCTCCGCCCCCGCCGGCTGCTCCAGCGCGTGCCGCATCCGGCGGGCGAACTTCGCGTGCGCCTTCTCCACGGCCTTGGCCATGACCTTCCTCGGCTTCTTCGCCGCCTTGGCGCGCAGCGGCGGACGGGCGACCAGGTCCTCCAGCGCGTCGAGGAGCGCCAGGTAGCGGGGGGAGCGCAGGGCGGCGAGCGTGCGGTCACGGGCGGCGGACTGCCGGGCGACACCCCAGGCACGCAGCCGCGCCTCGGCGGGCCCGAGGACCAGCTCGGGGGGCAGGTCGCGCAGGCCGGACCGCAGGCGTTCCAGGAGCACCTCCTGGTCGCGCTCCGCGCCCAGCTCGCCGGCCAGCCACTTCAGCTCGTCCCGCACCGGGTCCGTGGCCCGCCTGCCGAGGACGGAACGGTAGGCGCGCAGGCAGCTCCGCAGGCGCCGGCAGGTGGTCCGCATCGTATGGACGGCGTCGGGCAGCTCCCGTCGTACCGCCGGGTCCACGTCGACGAGCGCGCGCACGCGCTCGTCGAGGTACGCCAGGACCTGCTCACCGGCCGAGCCGGGCCGCACCGCGGACCGCGTCGGTGTGGGACGCGCCGCGTCCACGCCCGTGTCGGCCAGGGCCCGTGCCAGCTTGGACGACGCGCGCGCGGGCACGGCACCCGCCGCACGCAGCACCGCCTCGACGTCGTCCAGCACCGCGGCGTGCGCGGTGTCGGCGACCTCCACCTCCAGCTCCCGCCACCGGGCCTTCTCGCCGCCGGTGAGGAGGGGCTTGGCACGCACCGTGTCGACCGCGAGCTCGGCCAGGACCGTGCCCTCTTCGTCCACCAGATGCCGCAGCGTCCGGCTGGAACGAAGCCGTACCACCGGCACCAGAGGCGCCCCGCGGGTGCGCGACACCACGAGGTCGCGCAGCGAGTCGGGCAGATCGTCGGAGAGCGGTTCGCGTATCTCTTCCCGGCTGTCGCCGCCGAGCGGCAGCTTCAGGTGCCAGCCGGCGTCCGTGCCGCCGGTCCGCCGCCGCAGGGTGACCGAGCCGCGTGCGAGACGCAGGTCGTCGGTGTCGTAGTAGACCGCGTCCAGCTCCTGGGCGCCCTGGTCGACGACGGACGCGATCGCACCCGCACCGGTGAGCGACGGGAGCCAGGCGGTCTCGTCCGGCGAGGGCGCTTCGTACTTACGTTCCGTCTCCGGTATCGATCGGGTCATATAGTGCGCATTGACGCTGACCGCCCGCTCAAACCCGGATCGGCGGGTGGGTGTGGGGTGTGGGCGTGGAGGTGGGCCGGGGCGGTGCGGAGCCCGGGCCGTCCCTGCTCATCCGACGCCGTCGACCGGCAGCGCTGCCCACGGGCCCGCCGCCAGCCCCTCGCTCCAGGCCCGCAGGCACTCGTGGTTCACGCACACTATTCCGCACTGTGCGGCGTACTCCTCGGCCGGCGCGGTGAAGTCGCTGGTGGTGACGACGACGGCGACGTCCGCCTCGTGGACGGTGAAGCAGGTGCCGCCGAAGCGCTGGAGTTCCTGGGAGCCGACCTTGTTGTCGTCGCCGTAGCGCTTGCACTGGATGACGAGGCGCCGGCCGTCGGGAGTCGACGCCACCACGTCGGCACCCAGGTCGCCGGCGCCCCCCACGACCTCCACCCGCGAGCAGCCGTCCCGCACGCACAGATCGGCTATCGCCTGCTCGAACTCGTAGGGGTCGAGGCCGGCGTAATCGACGCCGGCGTAATCGACCCCGACATCGGCACCGGTGTGATCGACGCCCGCGAGGCCGAGGTCCGTGGGGCCGAGGACGGCGGTCGTCTCCAGCGCCCCGTCCCCGGCCACGGCCGTCGTCTCCGCTCCGGCCGGCCCCACGGCGACCGTCCCGGCGGCGGGGACTCGCACCGGACGCGTCCGCTCGGCCGGGGCGGCCGGCGTGGCCGGTGCGTCCGCGTCCAGGACGTCCAGCGCCGTCGCCGCGCCCTCCTCCAGCGCCTCGGTGGTCGCCCGCGCGAGCCGAGCCACCGACATGCGGCGCCGTCGGCGGTTCCGCCGCCAGGCCAGCGCCGCCGCGACACCGAGGAGAAGCAGGACGACGACCCACGCGGGACGCCGTTCCACGACGTCGAGGGCCGCACGGGCGACCAGTCCCAGGACGACCAGGATCACCGCGCTGAGACCGAAGAACATGGCGGTCGCCCGCAGGTCGAAGGGACGCTCGCGATACGGAAAGCGCCTACGGCGCTGGGGCACGGCCACCGACGTCATTCCTCCCTCGGGGAGCGGAGCGAAGATCACCTACGCCATGTGCCCGCGATCCCGGCGTTCACCGCCGAACGGGTGAACGCCGGGTGAGGGAGGGACGGGACCGGAGGGAGGAGGACCAGCGGGTTCAGTGCTGTGGAGCGGCCACCGAAGGGGCCGAGCCCGGCAGCGGACGCCCCGCCGACTCCGCCATCCGCCACACCGCGAAACCACCGATGACGGCCGCGGCCATCATGTAGTACGCGGGCATCATCATGTTGCCGGTCGCGCCGATCAGCGCCGTCACCACGAGCGGGGTCGTGCCGCCGAACACGGAGACGGAGACGTTGAAGCCGATCGACAGGGAGCCGTAGCGGACTCGGGTCGGGAACAGGGCCGGCAGCGCCGCGGGCATGGCGGCCGTGAAGCAGACCAGCAGCAGGCCCAGCGCGCCCATGCCCAGCGCCACCGCGAACAGACTGCCCTGGCGGATCAGCAGCAGAGCGGGGACGGACAGCAGCAGGAAGCCCGCACAGCCCGCCGCGATCACCGGCCGGCGGCCGACGCGGTCGGTCAGAGCACCGGCGAACGGCTGGACGATCATCATCAGCACCATCACGCCGAGCACCACGAGCAGCCCGTGGGTCTCGTCGTAGTGCAGCTCACTGGTCAGATAGCTCGGCATGTACGACAGGAGCATGTAGTCGGTGACGTTGAAGACCAGCACCAGACCGACGCACAGCAGCAGCGCCCTCCACTGGCCGGTCACCATCTCGCGCAGCGGCACCTTGGGCCGGGCGGACTCCGCCTTCTCGACCTCGGCCGCGAACGCGGGGGTCTCCTCCAGGCGCATCCGCAGGTAGAGGCCGATGATGCCCATGGGGCCCGCGATCAGGAACGGGATGCGCCAGCCCCACGACACCAGGTCGTCGGCCGACAGCAGCGCCGTCATCAGCGTGACCAGGCCCGCACCGCCGATGTACCCGGCGAGCGTGCCGAACTCCAGCCAGCTGCCGAGGAAGCCGCGCCGCTTGTCCGGGGCGTACTCCGCGATGAACGTGGACGCGCCCGCGTACTCGCCGCCGGTGGAGAAGCCCTGCACCAGCCTGGCGGCCAGCAGCAGGACGGGCGCGCCGACACCGATGGTCGCGTAGGACGGGATCAGGCCGATGGCGAACGTGCCCGCCGCCATCATGATCATGGTCACCGCGAGGACCTTCTGACGGCCGACGCGGTCACCGAGCGGGCCGAAGACCATGCCGCCGAGCGGACGGACGAGGAAGGCCGCGGCGAACGCGCCGAACGTCGACAGCAGCTGCGCGGTGGGGTTGCCGGAAGGGAAGAACACCTTGCCGAGGGTGACCGCGAGGTAGCTGTAGACACCGAAGTCGAACCATTCCATGGCGTTGCCGAGCGCCGCCGCCTTCACGGCGCGCCGGACGAGCGCGGGGTCGGTGACGGTGACGTCGGGGGTCTTCGTGAGGCGCGTCTGCGGCGCGGACGGGGGAGCGGCGACTGTGGCAGTCGACAAGACTTCGCTCGCCTACCTTTCGACGGGAACAGGGACGGGTCCGCGCGGCGGCGCTGTCGGCGGGCCGAAAAGCGACCATAGGTGCATTCGGCCTGCTCACGGGCCGTACACATATGCCTGCACAGTGCATCTAAATGCCGGATGTCCAGGCACGCCGGGCCGCCCCGGAGCCGTCCGTCCCGGATCTTCGTGTGAGCCATCTCGCGCTCACGCAGGCGTGCGGACGGGCCCGACCGGACCGTGCGACGGCCCGGCGGACCTCGTGCCTTCCCGCGTCCCGGCGGACCGGACCTCGTGTTCGCCCGCGGCCCGGTCGACCTCGTGTCTTCCCGCGGCCCGCCGGACCTCGTGTTCTCCCGCCTCCCGGCCCCGTCGTCAGCCGGCGACCGCCTTCACGGCGGCCAGATCCTCACCGGTCAGCTCGGCGACGCGGTGCGCCGGCACACCCGCCGCCAGCGCCCGGGTGAGCAGCGCCTCGCGGCCCTCCACACGGGAACGGTAGGCCAGCAGCTCCTCCTCCACCCGCGCGATGTTCCGCGGCGCGGCCTCATGGCGCACCCGGCTCAGCTCCTCCTCGCCCAGCGGCACGGGCAGCCGCTCGGCACCCTCGGGAATGGCCGCCGTCTCCTCCGGCGGCAGCAGCCGAAGCTCGGGAGACGTCGCGGTGACCCCCTGCGCGTCGAGCCATCCTCGTACCGCCGGGGTGTCCATGCAGGCCAGTTCCCCGACGGCCGCGGGCGGCACGCCCAGTGACGGGGTCGCGTCGGTCAGCAGGACGAGGTAGGCGTCATCGGTCATCCTCGGTTCCTCACGGGAGAGAGTCTTGGGTCCTGACGGCGTCCCGTATACCCGCCATCGCCCAGCTCACCGCCGCTTCCACCGGGCGGGCGCATCGCGCGGCACAAGCGTGGAAGAAGGGCACCATGACTTCTCTCACGTCCCAGCAGAACGCCGCCGACTTCTACGACTTCGAGGCCGCCCTGTCCGACGAGGAGCGCAAGGTCCTGCTCAGGACAAGGGCGTTCATGCGGGACGAGGTCCAGCCACTGGTGGCCGAGCAGTGGGCCGACGGCACCTTCCCCAAGGAGCTGATCGCCCGCTTCCGTGAGAGCGGCCTGGTCGGGCTGGCGTACGAGGGCTACGGCGAGCACGGCCCCGCCGCCAGTCATCTGCTGACCGGGATGATGGCGATGGAGATGAGCCGCGTGGACGCCTCGGTCGCCACCTTCTTCGGCGTCCACAACGGGCTGGCGATGTACGCGATCCACGCCGGCGGCGACCAGGAGCAGCGCGACCGCTGGCTGCCCGGCATGGCGAGGATGGACAGCGTCGGGGCGTTCGCGCTCACCGAACCGCTCGACGGCTCGGACATCGCGGCCGGCATGCGCACCACCGCCCGCCGCGACGGCGACACCTGGGTGCTCAACGGCGCCAAGCGCTGGATCGGCAACGCCACCTTCGCCGACCACATCGTCGTCTGGGCCCGGGACGTCGACGACGACCAGGTCAAGGGATTCGTCGTCGACAAGGGCACACCGGGCTTCACGGCCGAGAAGATCGGCCACAAGACGTCGCTGCGCATAGTCGAGAACGCGGACATCACCCTCACCGACGTCCGGGTCCCGGAGACCGACCGGCTCCAGAACGCCTCCTCGTTCCGCGACGTCGCCGAGATCCTGCGCGCCACCCGCAGCGGCGTCGCCTGGCAGGCCCTCGGCGTCATGATCGGCGCCTATGAACTGGCCCTGCGCTACACCGGTGAGAGGCAGCAGTTCGGCCGGCCGCTCGCGGGCTTCCAGCTCGTCCAGGACCTCCTGGTGAAGAGCCTCGGCAACATCACGGCGAGCTGGGGCATGCTGCTCCAGCTCGCCCGGCTCCAGGACGCCGGGGTGTTCCGCGACGAACACTCCTCCCTGGCCAAGGCGCACGTCACCGCCCGTATGCGTGAGGTGGTGGCCTGGGCGCGGGAGATCTTCGGGGGCAACGGCATCGTCCTGGACTACGACGTCGCACGCTTCTTCGCCGACGCGGAGGCCATCTACTCCTTCGAAGGCACCCGGGAGATGAACACGCTGATCGTCGGAAAGGCGATCACCGGACAGAGCGCCTTCGTCTGACGGACACCCGCCCTCACCCGGACGACGCGCCGGGCGGGCGCGGCCCGCTGCCGCGCTCTACGGTCGTAGTGCCTTGCGCAGGCAGGACCGGCAGGGCCGGGGCGGCCCCTGCACCGTGCGCCCTGGGAAGGGGCCGCCCACACTCACCTCGGCAGCGCGCGTCCCGACGCGCCCTCGTCCGCTCCGGTCCCCGGCCCGCCGTGCGCGATCCGTGTCAGATCGGCCGCCAGCGACTCCAGCCACGAGACGGTCGCGTAGTACCGCCGCGGCGCTCCCGGTGGCTCGGCGCCGAACTCCGCGAAGTGCGCGCTGACCCGCGGCACCGACGCGGCCGGAGTGTCCGCGCCGGGGTCCAGCGCCGCCGACACCAGCAGCATCCGCCCGGCCACGCGCTCCCCGAGCCCGCCGACCGAGTCGGCCGCCGCCGGGGACGGCTCACCGAACGGCGGGGTCAGCAGCCGTTCGGAGCCCCACAGGGTGTGGTGACCGGCGATCAGCACCGCCTGCCAGTCCACTCCGGGCAGCGGCGGCCGGCGGCCCGCGCCTCCGAAGCGCGCCGGCTCGCTCTGCAACTGCGCGTAGGCGGACTCCGCGAGGACGACCGCGCGACGCAGTGACCGGTGGCCGGGCGTCACCGACGGAACGGCCGCCGCCGCGCCGCCCGCCACCGAGGCGGTCGTGGCGACCACGATCTCCGCCGCCCTGCGCAGGAGTTCCGCCGCGCAGTGGCGCAGCTCCTCATGTGCGCCGCGAGGCCACGCCAGCACACCGAAGACGGCGCCGATCGCACTGCCGATCAGCACGTCCAGCATCCTGACCTCCGCCAGCTGCCAGGTCGGCGGCGCCAGCTGCGCGAAGACGAGCGCCACCAGCACGGTGAACATCCCCTGCGCCCAGCCGACCCCCCGCACCGGCCCGACCGTGAAGGCGACCAGCATCCACAAGGGCAGCACCACGGCGTAGACGACGGTGTCGGTGCCCACCAGGGTCAGCGTCCCGGCGGTCAACAGGGCCCCGGCCAACGTGCCCGCCAGCGCCACGCGGATGGTGTGCCAGGTCTCGTCCAGGGTGGTCCTGGTGAGGGTGAGGGTCGCCAGCATGGCCCAGAAGCCGTGCGGCAGCGTGTCCACGCCCGCCACCAGCCGGGCCGCCGTCAGCGCCAGCGCGATGCGCACCGCGTTCTGGAACAGCACCGACCTGTGCCCGGCATGGCCGCGGACCCGGTGCCACCACAGGACCGGGGCCCACGCCGTCGCGTACCAGAAGCGACCCGGCGCGACCTCCACCGCGGCATGCCGGCCCCGCACGGCCCGATCGGCCGCCGCGCCCATGGCCAGCGCGGCGTCGGCGACCTCCAGCACGGCGGCGTGCTCACGCAGCACGGCGGGCGGGAACCCGGCGCCGGGGGAGGAGCCGTCGGGCGTGGCCGGCGAGGCATGGCCGGACGGGCCCGGCGCGGCGGCGGCGGACCTTGCGGAGGAAGACGCTGCAGAGGAAGGCGCTGCAGAGGAAGGCGTTGCAGGGAAGGGCGTTGCAGGGAAAGGCGTGGCAGAGGTGGACGTGGCAGAGGAAGCGGACAGCGCGGGCAGCGCCGACAGGCGTGCGCGGGCCGCGAGCAGTGCCTCGTACGGCGCGACCGGCGACGACCCGGTGCTCAGGCAGCTCGCGGTCGCCGTCGCCAGCTCCGCCACCGCGCGCAGCACGGCCGTCACCTCGGGCGCCGGTTCGCGCGGCGGGGCGGGCAGCCGCGCCAGGCGGCTCAGCAGGGTGCGGGTGGCGAGGCCGGTGTGGGCGAGGGCGCGGTCGCGTACGCCCGGCCCGGCGGGACGTTCGGCGTCGGGAACGGTCAGCGGCCGCAGCGCCTGACCGGCCCCTCCGGCAGCCGCCGTGTCCGCGTCGGTCAGGGTGTACGGCGGTACGGCGAGGCGTCTCGCGCAGTGCGCGGCGGTCCGCGCGGCCCGGGCGCCGCGCTCCCGGTAGGTGGGCGGGGCGGGCTCTTCGAGGATCAGCGCCTCGGCGGCGACGAGCAGGAGCAGCCCGGCTGTCGTCCCGATCAGCCGGTCGCCGAGCGAGCCGGGGTCGTAGGGAGGGAAGGACGGCAGGATGTAGAGGAGTTGGAGGCCCGGCGCCACCCCTGCCGGGCGCGGGCCGCCGACGGCGGCGAAGGCCAGCGCGAAACCGACGACCAGCATGCCGGCCGCCGCGCTCCAGGTGCGCACCGACAGCTGGGTGCCGACCACCACCAGGAGCCAGCACACCGGCAGCGACCGCAGCATGATCCCGGCTCGTCGGCGCCCGGTGCCGGGGATCCTGGACAGTCCGCCGAGCGCCACCGCGGTGAAGAGGGCGTAGGTGGCGGCGACGGGGCGGTCGAGCCCGTAGCGGAAGACGTAGAAGGCGAGGACGGCGACCAGCGACACGCGCACGGCCCGGCGGCCCGAGGCGGCGTAGGCCGCCGGGATCCACCCGACCGGGACACCCCTCACCCCTTCAGGATCACCCACCACAGCCCGCCCGGCACCTGCCGGACCGGCCCCCGACCGTCCCGCCGGCCGTGCTCGCGCCCCTGACCGCCACCGCCCGCGCGTCCGCCGCTCGCGCGTCCGCCGCTCGCGCGTCCGCCGTCAGCGGCGACGGCCCCGAGCAGCCCAGCCGCTGCCGATCCCCGCGACGTGCAGGGCGAGCAGGGCGAGGCCGATCAGCATGAAGTTGGTCGAGGTGAAGACGTCGTTGGTCGAGATGTCCGCGGCATTGATCAGGAAGGATATGAAAAACAGGACCGCAGCGATGATGGCCAGCACGGTGTGCCTCCTTGGGATTCGGATCGGCTGTTGCTTGCCGTGTCTGGCCGTATGCCCCCGCGGGGACCGTGAACACGGGGCCCGTGCCGTCCGGCTCGTACAGTGGAGGGACGGGATCTCCTCCCGTGCCTCCCGGCACCTCCCCGCACCTTCCGCACCGGAGCGCTCATGCACCACTCGTCCACCACCCCGGACGACGACTCCGGCGCGCTGTTCGGCCTCGACGCCCTCGGCCCGGAGCCGACCCCGGCCGGCTCGGGCCCGTCCTTCCGTGACTCGGACACGGCCCGCCGCCTGCTGCGCGTACGCCAGATCTACGCCGAACCCGCGGCCGCCGCCTCCCCGCGCGGCCGGCAGATCATCGCCCGCTTCCCCGAGGCGGAGGTCGTCACGGTCGACTCCCACTGGCGCATCCCCGGCCTGCACGGCAACGAGGGCAACGTCGAGCGCTGGGTCCGGGTGAAGGGCGAGACGCTGGTCCTCGGCGAGAAGAAGACGCTCGCCACCCGTCCCAACGGCCGCTCCGCCGACTGGATCGCCCCCGGCCCCTCCAACGGCTGCGCCATGGCCTGCGCCTACTGCTACGTGCCGCGGCGCAAGGGATACGCCAACCCGATCACCGTCTTCACCAACATCGACCGGATCCTCGCCCATGTCGCCCGGCACATCGCCCGGCAGGGACCCAAGACCGAGCCCAACCAGTGCGACGCCGAGGCGTGGGTGTACGACATCGGCGAGAACGGCGACTGCTCGGTGGACGCCCTGATCTGCGACAACACCGCGGACTTCGTCCACGCCTTCCGGCAGTGGCCCACCGCGAAGGCGTCCTTCGCCACCAAGTTCGTCAACCCCGACCTGCTCACCCTCGACCCGCGCGGCCGGACCCGGATCCGGTTCTCGCTGATGCCGCCGGACGACTCGCGGCTGCTGGACATCCGCACGTCACCCGTCGCCGAGCGGATCGCCGCCGCGGCGGACTTCCTGGACGCCGGTTACGAGGTGCACTTCAACCTCTCCCCGGTGGTCGTCCGTCCCGGCTGGCAGGACGCCTGGGCGGAGTTGCTGAGGCATCTCGACGACGTCCTGCCGTCCCGGGTGAAGGAACAGGCCGCCGCCGAGGTCATCATGCTCACGCACAACCAGGAGCTGCACGAGGTGAACCTCCGGTGGCATCCCCGCGCCGAGGAGGTCCTGTGGCGGCCGGACCTCCAGCAGGCCAAGCGCTCCGAGAACGGCGCGCTCAACGTCCGCTACGGCAACGGGGTCAAGGCGGAGGCGGTTGAGGCGCTGCGGTCCCTGATCCGCCGGCACGCGCCGTGGCTGCGCGTCCGGTACGCCTTCTGAGCCGGGTAAGGGCACCCTAACTCTCGGATATGGTTCAGTGTGCAACCAACCAGCGGACGCACACACCACGGGAGCCGGCCTTGCCGCACACGATCGACACCGCCGACGAGCGGCCGGGCCGCCACACCGGCGAGGGCTGGGTCGAACTCGGCTCCCGCGCCGAACTGCGCGAGCTGCTGGGCGAACCGTGGCCCATCGTGATCGACAAGGTCCACGACCGGCTCACCGACGAGGACCTGGACATCCTGGCCCGCTCGCCCTTCTGTCTGCTGGCCACCGCCGACGCGAGCGGCAACTGCGACGTCTCACCGCGCGGCGACGCCCCCGGCTTCACCCACGTCCTCGACCGCGGCACCCTCGCCCTGCCGGACCGGCCCGGCAACCGGCGCGGCGACAGCTTCCACAACATCCTCGACAACCCGCACGCCGGCCTGCTCTACCTGATCCCCGGCAGCAAGCAGGTGCTGCGCGTCAACGGGCGGGCCCGCATCCTCACCGACGCGCCCTTCTTCGACGCGCTGGCCCGCGACGGCCACCGTCCCGGCCTCGCCCTGGTCCTGGACATCGACGGGATCTACCTGCACTGCCCGCAGTCCCTGAACCGCTCCGGGCTGTGGAAGCCCCGGCTCGGGCAGGCGGGGGCGAGCTGACCCGAGCGGGGCCGGAACGCCGCTCACCCTCGCGCCTTCACACGTCGCGCGGGCCCGGCCGCCACACTTGGCGGACCGTGGCATCCACCCGCGCACGAAGGGAACCCGCCCGTCCATGCACATCGACCTCACAGGACGCACCGCACTGGTCACCGGCTCCACCCAGGGCATCGGCGCGGCCATCGCCGTGGCCCTCGCACGGGCCGGGGCCCGCGTCGGCGTCAACGGCCGTGACGAGCGGCGGCTGGCCGACAGCGTCGAGTCGCTGGGCGCGAAGGCTCCCGGTGCCGAGCTGGTGCCCGTGGCCGCCGACATCACGAGCGACGAAGGCGCGGCCCGGGTCGCCGAGGTGCTGCCGCGGGTGGACATCCTCGTCAACAACCTCGGTGTCTTCGGCGCCGCCGACCCGCTGGAGATCACCGACGCCGAGTGGCGGCGCTACTTCGAGGTGAACGTCCTCGCCGCGGTACGGCTCACCCGGCTCTACCTGCCGGGCATGGTCGAACGCGGCTGGGGGCGCGTCCAGTACATCGCCAGCGACTCGGCGGTCGTCATCCCCGCCGAGATGATCCACTACGGGATGTCCAAGACGGCCCTGCTCGCGGTCAGCCGCGGCTTCGCCAAGCGGGCGGCGGGGACCGGAGTGACGGTGAACTCCGTCATCGCCGGGCCCACGCACACCGGCGGCGTCGAGGACTTCGTGTACGAACTCGTCGACCGTGACCTGCCCTGGGACGAGGCGCAGCGCGCGTTCATGCGCGAGCACCGCCCGCAGTCCCTGCTCCAGCGGCTGATCGAGCCGGAGGAGATCGCCCACATGGTCGTCTACCTCAGCTCCGATCAGGCCTCGGCCACGACCGGGGGAGCGCTTCGGGTCGACGGCGGGTACGTCGACTCGATCCTTCCGTGAGCCGGCTCGTGGCACCCTGGCGGCCACGCGTCCCGTCGGCCGGTCGCTTCGGCCGCTCAGCCGCCCAGACCGAAGAAGCGGGCCGCGTGGTACGGCCCGCAGATCGAGTCGTGGCCCTCGCCGACGGCGCCGGCGCCTGCGCCGGCCGGGCCGCGGACCCGCCCGTGCGACGGGATCGGCAGGATGACCGGTGGGCCCCACCGGCCGGACCCACCGCGCGGACCGAGCGGGCGCCCGGTGCCGCCTAGGGCACGCCCAGCTCGAACAGCGCGTACCCCGCGTACGACCCGGAGGCCAGCGCAGCCACGCCCAGCAGGGTGACCAGTGACGGCCGGGTGAGCCGGCGCAGGCCGACCGCGACGGGGACGAAGAGCGGGAAGAGCGGGAGCAGATAGCGCGAGACGTTGGCGAAGTACTGCTGGGTGCCCATCACCATGGTGAAGGAGACGACCGTGTAGACGACGAGGACCGCGGGCGGCCGCAGTTGCAGCAGCAGCACGGTCAGCACCGGTACCAGCAGCACCACGCCCACCCCGATCAGATCCGGGAACGGCATCGCGAAGAGGTAGTCGAAGTGGCCCACCGGCACCGAGGTGAGCACGTCGACGGTGTGCCGGCCGTAGTCGAACTTGTGGGCCCAGGCGCCGTCCTGGAGCTTGGAGTAGCCGTTCCAGTCGTCCATGCGGTGGCCGACCCAGGCGAGGTAGCCGAACAGGCCCAGCGGTGAGATCGCCACCGCGACGAGCGGGCGGCCCACCCCGTCCTGGCGGCGGCGCACGGCGAGCAGCGCGGCGACGGTCAGGGCGGCGATCAGCGCCACGGCGGTGGGCCGGCTGAGCCCGGCCGTGAAGGTCAGGATCCCGGCGGTGAGCCAGCGGCGGGTCATCACGGCGTAGCAGGCCCAGGCGGCGAGGGCCACGTAGAGGGACTCGGAGTACACCGACCACTCGGCCCCCGAGCCGGGCCAGACCGCCCACAGACCGACCGCGATCAGCCCGGCCCGGTGCCCGGCGAGCCGGGCGGTGACCGCGTGGACGCCCAGCGCCGCCACGAAGGACGTCAGGACCGAGACGGTGAGACCCGCCCCGAACGGGCCGAGGCCGGTGCACTCGGACACCAGCCGCATCAGCGCCGGGTACAGCGGGAAGAACGCCGCCGAGTTGCCCTGGAGCGTGATCAGTCCGGTGGCACCGGGGACCGGTTCGAGCGCGGGGTCGTAACCGTGCAGGACGATCTGCTGGTACCACCAGCCGTCCCAGCTGCCGAGCACGTCCCAGACGTGCGCCCCGCCGCCGAACCGCGGATGCTTCTCGCGGAAGTCGCCCGCCGAGTCCAGCAGGTACAGGAAGACGGCGAAGCCCATCAGCTTCAGCACGCCGTAGGTCGCGAGCACCGGACCGTGCCGCGCGACGGCGCGGCGCAGGCGCCGGCGCAGGTCCGGGGGATGGTGGAGCCGGCCGGACAGGTCGTCGGCGGCGGGGACCGGGCCGGCCGCGGGTACGGGTGCCGGTGCGGGGGCGGTGGTCATGAGGTCGTCGGTCCTGTCGTACGGGAGTGGTGGCGGGCGGGGAAGACCCAGGCCCGCAGGAGCAGGAAGCGCAGCAGCGTCGCGGCCAGGTTGGCGGCGATCAGCACGGCCAGCTCGACCCGCCGTCCGTGCGTGGGTGCGAGGTGGTGCAGCAGGGCGAGCGAACCGCTGGTGAGGGCCAGCCCGAACAGGAAGGTGGTCAGGCCCTTGAGGTGGTGGCGCACGGCACCGGACCGGCCCCGGATGCCGAAGGTGAGGCGGCGGTTGGCGGCGGTGTTGGCGAGCGTGCCGGCCAGCAGGGCGAGCGCGTTGGCGGCCTGGGCCCCGGCCACCGGCCGGAGCGCGCTGTACAGCAGCAGATGGAAGAGGGTGCTGGCGACGCCGACGGCGGCGAAGCGGAGCACCTGCGGGAGCAGGCCGGGCGGCAGCTCGGGGCCGCCGTCGAGGTCCTCGCCGCGGTGCAGCGCGCTCAGCGGCAGCCGGCCGCCGGCCAGGGCCCGCCCGAGCCGGGCTATGCCCCGCAGATCGGCCAGTGCCGTGGACAGGATCCGCACCCGGCTGTCGGGATCGTCCACCCAGTCCACCGGCACCTCGTGGATCCGCAGCCCGGCGCGCTCGGCGATCACCAGCAACTCGGTGTCGAAGAACCACGCCTGGTCCTCCACCAGGGGCAGCAGCCGCTCGGCCACGTCCCGCCGTACCGCCTTGAAGCCGCACTGCGCGTCGGAGAACCTGACGGCGAGCGTGCCGCGCAGCAGGGTGTTGTAGCCGCGGGAGATGAACTCCCGCTTGGGCCCCCGCACCACGCGCGAGCCGCGTGCCAGCCGGGTGCCGATGGCGATGTCCGAGTGGCCCGAGACGAGCGGCGCGACCAGGGGCAGCAGGGCCGCGAGGTCGGTGGACAGGTCCACGTCCAGATAGGCCAGCACCGGTGCGGTGGAGCGCGACCAGGCGGCGTGCAGGGCCCGCCCGCGCCCCTTCTCCGCCAGCCGGATCCACTCGGTGTCGGGCAGTTCCGCGACCAGCCGGGCGGCGATCCGCGGGGTCCGGTCGGTGCTGGCGTTGTCCGCGATGGTGATGCGGAAGGAGTACGGAAAGGTTTCCACGAGATGGGCGTGTAGGCGCCGGACGCACGGCTCCAGGTCGTCCTCCTCGTTGAACACCGGGACGACCACGTCCAGAAGGGGGTCCGGATGGTGCGTGGGCAGCGGTGCGCGGCGCGGCAGCGCGGCCAAGGGCGGCGCCGGGGACTGCGCTGTCGGGTGGGCGGTGCGGGCCGACCGCCTCAGGGTTCTCATGGCTGGTTCACAGTCTCTTTCCCGCCCAAGGCATGCCGAGGGCGCCCACGTTCGGTCGGTGACGGGTTGCCGGGCCCGGGCGGTGGGGCGCTCACGGGCGGAGTGAAGGCAGGGGTGAAGGGGGGAAGGGAGGGAGGGCGGCCCCAGGGCCGTGACGGGTCCGGCCGGTGCCTAGCCGGTCGCCTCGGCGTCGACGCTGACCGAGGGGGTCGGCTCCTCGACGTGCTCGGAGGCCGTCGGGGTCGTGGTCGGGGTCGTGGTCGCGGGTGGGGCCGCGGCCGTCCGGCTCGCGGTGGCCGTCGCCCTGGAGGTCGCCTCGGAGGTCGCCGAGGACCCGGCGGTGGCCGGTGGCGTCGTCCCCTCGGGCGTCGCACCGCTGCTCGTGGTCGCCGGCGGGGTGGTCGACGGGGGAGCGGACGAGCTCGCGCTCGGGTCGGGGGACCGGTCGGCGGGCTGCGTGGTGGGCGCGGGCTGAGGGCTGATCGCCGGCCGCGGCCGGGGGTCGGCGGGCTGGCTCCGGGTGAGCGTGCCGGGGAGCATCGCGAGCGCGACGCTCAGACCGGCCGCCGCGACGGCGGAACCGCCGACCCGCCACAGCATCCGGGCTCGGTGCCGGGCCCGGATGCCCTGCCGCAGCCGCTGCCGGTGCCGGGGCTCGAAGGAGGCGGGCTGCTGGGTGTCGCGCATCAGGTGCGCCAACTCCCGCTCGAAGTCGTCCATGGCGTCTCCCTTCACCCCACGGTCCTGACGGTGTCGGACAGGATCTGCCGCAGCCGGGCGACGCCGCGGGAGGCGTGCGAGCGCGCGGTGCCCACCGGGCAGCCCAGCGCCTGAGCCACCTGGGACTCGGGCAGATCCTCGTAGTAGCGGAGCACGACCGCGATCCGCTGTCTCGGCGTCAGCAGCGCCAGTGCCGCCTCCAGCCGCGACCGTTCGGCGACGGCGGACGACACATCACCGGGCTCGGCCCGGTCGGGCAGCTGCTCGACGGGGCGCTCGCCCCACCACCGCCGCCGGGCCGACCGCGCGGCCATCCGCACGAGGACCTGGCGGACGTACGCCTCAGGTGCCTGATCGGCGACCTTGGGCCAGGCGAACCACAGCTTGACCAAGGACTCCTGCACCAGGTCCTCGGCCCGCTGCCGGTCGCCCCCGGTGAGCAGTCGTGCGACGTGCAGCAAGGCCGACCACCGGGCAGCCACGAACTCGTCGAAGCTGTCTGCCGGAAACCGCTCCATCCTCACCGTCCCGCCGTCTCATGAACCCCTACGTCCTGGTAAAGACGCTGGACCCCGGCGGACGCTGCACCCCGCACATGTGATCCACCTCACGCGGTCGCACCGCCCGCCGTGAACGACCGAACTCGCCCCGAGAGATTCCGACTTGACCGTCACGGCGGGTAGCCGACCGGAAGCGGAGCGAAGGAGTTCGTTTGAGTCGGCGAGAACTGCGCAGGTGTTCGCCTGGTAATACGACCGGCGAAAGGAACACCGTCATGGCGGCGATCGACAACGACGAGTCGGTGGTGGACCCCGCCGCGGTCAGACGCCACCGGGTGCTGTTCCGCGCGATGGAGAAACGACGCAACCCGAAGCTGCGCCGCAGCGACATCACCGTGACCGACGAAGCGGCGGTCAAGCGGGCCACCAAGGCCGCCGCCCTCGGCAACGCGATGGAGTGGTACGACTTCGGCATCTACAGCTATCTCGCGGCCACCATCGGGAAGGTCTTCTTCCCCTCGGGCAACGACACCGCCCAACTGCTCAGCTCCTTCGCCACCTTCGCGGTGGCCTTCCTCGTACGCCCTGTCGGCGGCATGGTGTTCGGACCGCTCGGCGACAAACTCGGCCGCAAGCGCATCCTCTCCATCACCATGATCATGATGGCGGTGGGCACCTTCGCCATCGGTGTCATCCCTCCGCACTCCGCCATCGGCCTGTGGGCGCCGGCCCTGCTGATCTTCTTCCGGATGGTGCAGGGCTTCTCCACCGGCGGTGAGTACGGGGGCGCCTCCACGTTCATCGCGGAGTACGCGCCCGACAAGCGCCGCGGCTTCTTCGGCAGCTTCCTGGAGTTCGGCACCCTCGCCGGCTACATCGGCGCCTCCGGCCTCGTCGTCATCCTCACCAGCGTCCTCAGCGAGCAGCAGATGCTCGACTGGGGCTGGCGCGTACCGTTCCTGGTCGCCGCCCCGCTCGGTCTGATCGGCCTCTATCTGCGGCTCAGGCTGGAGGAGACACCCGCCTTCCAGAAGCTTGAGGGCGGCACGGTCAAGACGGCCGAGGCCGCCGACGCCATGGAGGCCTCGGCCGCCGTCGGCCTCGGCAGGATCTTCACCCGCCACTGGCGGCCGCTGCTGCTGTGCGTCGCGCTGGTCGCGGCGTACAACACCTGCGACTACATGCTGCTCTCGTACATGCCGACGTACCTGTCCGACGAACTCGGCTACGGCACCACGCACGGTCTGCTGATCCTGCTCATCGTGATGATCCTTCAGATGTGCGTGATCACCCAGGTCGGACGTCTCTCGGACCGTTTCGGACGCAAGCCGCTGCTGATGTCCGGCATGCTCGGCTTCCTCTTCCTCTCCGTGCCGTCCTTCCTCCTGATCCGGCAGGACGACGTCGTCCTCATCACCGTGGGCCTGCTCCTGCTGGGCCTCTCCCTGGTGCCCCTGCTCGGCACGATGTCGTCGGCACTCCCGGCGATCTTCCCCACCCAGGTCCGCTACGGCTCCCTCTCCGTCTCCTACAACCTCGCCACCTCGATCTTCGGCGGCACGACCCCTCTGGTGATCACCGCGCTGATCAGCGCCTTCGACACCAACCTGATGCCGGCCTACTACGCCACCGCCGCCGCGGTCGTCGGCGTCGTCGCCGTCCTGTGCATGAAGGAGACCGCCAACAAGCCGCTGGCCGGCTCCCCGCCCTCCGTGGAGACCGAGCAGGAGGCCGCCGAACTCGTCCAGGCCCAGTCACCCGGCCCCAGGTTCTGACGAGCCCGCCGCACCCTGTTCCACGCGGATCGCCCCGTACCTCCCTCGGTACGGGGCGATCCGCGTCCACTGGGCCGTACCCGCGCCCAACTTGGCCTGATCACACCGGTCCTGCCCTTCGCCGACCGGGACGGCGAGGGAGCACGATGTCCGCAGCCGCGAATCCAGCCCAGTGAGGTGGTAGCCCATGGACGTCGTCGACCTGGCCGCGCTCGGTGAGTCCTTCACCCGAGACCCCTACCCCGTGTACGCCCGCCTGCGGGCCCAAGGGCCGGTGCACCGCATCCGGATGCCGGAAGGCGGCGCGCGTGCCTGGCTGGTCGTCGGCTACGAAGCCGGACGGGCGGCACTGGCCGACTCCCGGCTCACCAAGGACTGGAGCAGGGCCTCGCCCGAACTGCCGCTGGGCGCCGTCTCCTCCGGTCCCCACATGCTCAGGTCCGACCCGCCGGACCACACTCGTCTGCGCAAGCTGGTGGCCCGCGAGTTCACCGCACGCCGCGTGGAGGAACTCGCGCCGCGCGTCCAGAAGACCACCGACGCGCTCCTGGACCGGATGCTCGCCGCCCCCGACGGCCGCGCCGACCTCGTCGAGGCGCTGTCCTTCCCACTGCCCATCTCCGTGATCTGCGAACTCCTCGGCGTCCCCGACCTGGACCGGGAGTCCTTCCGCACCTGGTCCAACGATGCCCTCGGCGCCACCGAGCCCGAGAACCGCAAGGCCGCCGCGGCCGCGATGGCGCGCTACATGACGGAGTTGGTGGAGGACAAACGGCAGCACCCCGGCGACGACCTCCTGAGCGCGCTGATGCACGGCTCGGCCGACGACGGCGACCGGCTGTCCCGGGAGGAACTCATCGGCATGGCCTGGCTGTTGCTCGTCGCCGGCCACGAGACCACCGTCAACCTCATCTCCAACGGCGTCCTCGCCCTGCTCACCCACCCCGAGCAACTGGCGGCCCTGCGGTCGGACCCCTCCCTCATCGACAACGCCGTCGAGGAGATGCTGCGCTACGAAGGCCCCGTCGAGACCCCCACCTACCGGTTCACCGTCGACCCGGGGACGATCGGCGACACGGTCGTCCCCGGCGGCGGCGAACTGGTCCTCGTCGCGATGGCCGACGCCAACCGCGACCCCGCGCGCTTCCCCTCGCCCGACCGCTTCGACATCTCCCGCGACGCCCGCGGCCATGTGGCTTTCGGCCACGGCATCCACTACTGCCTGGGCGCGCCACTGGCCCGCCTCGAAGCACGCATCGCCGTCCGGACCCTGCTGGAACGCTGCGCCGACCTGACCCTCGACATCCACCCTGCGGCCATCACCTGGCGCCCGGGCATGATGATCCGCGGTCCGCGGAGCCTGCCCGTGCGCTTCACCCGCTGACCCCGAGGCCGGTTTGTCAGGTCGCGGTTCCCGTGGTCGAGCGGCGCACGATCAGCTCGGGCTGGAGCAGCACATGCGCGTGCTCGTGCGCCTGCGACGCCCCCGCGACGGTCTCCTCGATGAGCAGCTGCCCGGCCGTCCGCCCCATCGCGCGGGCGGGCCGCCTCACCGAGGTGAGCGGTACGACGGCTGAGGCGGCGAAATCGATGTCGTCGTAGCCCACCAGGGCGATGTCGTCGGGGATGCGCAGGCCGGCCTCGTGCAGCGCCCGCATGACCCCGAGGGCGAGCAGATCGTTCGCGCAGAAGACGGCTGTCGGCCTCGGGGACAGGGCGAGGAGGCGGTGACCGGCGTCCCGGCCGGCGGTGAGGGTGAGGTCGGCGCAGGGCACCTCCCGCAGGGCGGCCGGGGACAGACCGGCCGACGTCAGGGCGCTGAGGGCCCCACGGTGGCGGTCCCGGACCTGTTGCAGGCGGTCCGGGCCGCTGACGTGGGCGAGGGAGCGGTGTCCCAGCTCGATCAGATGGCGTACGGCCGCGTGGCCGCCCGCCACGTCGTCGATGCCGACCGAGCAGGCGGCGGGCTGGGGGGCGTTCTGGTCGGCCATGACGTACGGGACCGCGTTCCGCCGGAACGCCGACACGGTCCTGCCCACGCCGGCTCCCGAGGACAGCACGGCTCCGCGGATCTGGTGCGAGGACATCAGCGCCATGTGGCGCGCCGCTTCGGCCGGGGCGCGGGCCCCGGCGCACACCATGACACCGAGGTCGGCTTCGGCGGCGGCCTGCTCGACGCCCGCGGTCATCGCGGTGAAGAACGGGTTGTCCAGGTCGAGCACCATGACGGCCAGCACCCGTGAGGCCAGCCCGCGCAACGGTCTGGCTCCCTCGGCCCGGACGTATCCCAGGTCGTCGATCACGGTCAGGACCCGCGTGCGCGTGGATTCGGCCACGATGTCCGGGCGATTGAGCACATTGGAGACGGTGCCCAGCGAGACACCGGCCTCGCGTGCCACGTCCTTGATGCCGACTCGGTGGCGCGTGCCGTGGCCATGGTCCATGTCTCCCGTCCTTCCTGCTGAGCGCGAGTGTACGTCGATTTTGAATCGTTTCATACGAGTGGTGAGTGGCCTGACCGGCGAGGCGGCCCTGAGGTGGCCCGCCGAGTGGCCCGTCAGCCACCAGTGACGTGAGTCACACCTCCAATACCTAGTGACACTCGGGATTCGCGTTCATCATCGTGCCAGTGCGTTGGAACGTTTCAGCCAGATGGCGGATGCGCTACGGACATCTCCGCGCACGCTCCCGAGGCTCCTCGGGCCCGCGTGGCCCGCGTGGCCCGTGGCCCCGTGACCCCTGACTCCCCTGAATCCCGTGAAAGGAACGGCCGCATGACATCGACGTCAGCAAGCGCCCCACACACCGCATCGAGACAGGGCGATGCCACCGGCTGGAGTGCGCGCCTGGTCGGCGTGCTGGTCGCGCTGATCTGGCCGACCCAGTTGCTGGCCGCCGTGGGGATCATCGGAGCCAACGTCACGGCCGACGTCGCCCAGAGCTTCCGTACGACGCAGGTGGCCTGGTTCACGCTGGTCGTGACCTTGGTGTCCATGCTGCTGACGCCGTTCGTGATCAAGCTGGGCGACCGGTACGGCAAGAAGCGGCTGATGCTGGCGATGACCGGGCTCGGAGTGATCGGTGACGTCGTCGCCGCCACCGCCGGGAGCTTCTGGCTGCTGCTCGTGGGCCGGGGCATAGCCGCCTGCTACGGCCCGTTCGCCGCCCTGTCCTTCCCCGCCGTCCGCGACATCTTCCCCGCCCGGCTGGTGAAGCCGGCCAGCGCCATCCTGGGCAGCAGCGTCGGACTGGTCGGCCTCACCGCGCCCTTCGTGGCCGGCTGGCTGGTCGACCACCACGGCTACCGGGGCGCCATGTGGTTCATCGCCGCCGCGACCGCCGTCAGCTTCCTCCTCGTCGCGCTCCTGGTGCCGCAGACGCCCCGGCACGAGTCCCGCCCCGGTTTCGACTGGCTCGGCGGGCTCACGCTGGGCGGTGGCCTGACCGCGCTCGTCCTCGCGGTCAGCGAGGGCCAGAGCTGGGGCTGGGGGAGCCCGGCCACCCTCGCCTGGCTGGGCGGCGGTCTGGCGGCTCTCGTCGCGTTCCTGTTCGTCGAGCGCTCCAGCCGGCACCCGATCCTCGATCTGAAGGTGCTCGGCCGGCGGCCGGTCGCGGTCGTCGTCATCGTCGGAGGCCTGTCCCAGGCCATCGCCTACGTGATGCCCGCCATGGCCATCCTGCTCGCGCTGTATCCGCACATCCCCGGTGTCTCCGCGGGACTGGGATGGACCGCGCAGCACAACGCCGTGGTGGGAGTGACCTGGAACCTGGTCATGTTCGCCACCGGCATCGCCGCGAGCCGGCTGCTGCGCGGACGGGATGTCCGACCGCTGTGGTGGGCCGGGCTGCTGCTGATGGCGGCCGGCTACGGGCTGATGGGCTTCTTCCACGGCAACGAGCTCGAACTCGTCCTGACCTCCTGCCTGGCGAACGTCGGAGCCGGCATCGTGGTCGCCGGCGCTCCCGTGCTCGTCGTCGGGGTGGTGGCACCGCACGAGCAGGGCCTGGGCAGTGGGATGGTCAACATGCTGCTCAGCCTCTTCGGCGCCGTCGTCAACGCCGTCGCCTTCGCCGTCCTGGCGGCGCACAGCACGGTCATGGACGGGACTGCCTTCTACCAGGACCAGGGGTACGCCTGGGTCTTCTGGAGCGGCGCGCTGCTGACCCTCCTCGCGCTGGCGATCTCGCTGTTCATCCCGGCCTCGCGGGAGCCGGAGGACGTCGAGGCCACCCCCGCCCCGTGACCGCACCGCTCCCTCCCGTCACCGTCCGACGGCCGTCACAGTCCCTGGCCGTCGGCGGTGATGGTGCGGGCGATGCGGTCGGCGTGCAGGCGGACGGCGCCCACGAGATCGAGGGTGCCCTCGGAGATGACCCACTGGAGTTGCAGGCCGTCGCTGACGGCGATGCATTCGCGGGCCACCGCCACGCAGTCGGCGTCCGGCCGCACCGTGCCCCTCTCGACGCCGAGCTCGAAGTGGCGGGCGATCTCGTCCACGGCCCGCTGGTACCGCTCGGAGAAGAGGGCGTGGGCGGCACTGGTGGGAGCGGCGGCCTCGGCGGAGGTCAGGACGAACAGCTGGATCAGGCCCGGCTCGGCGAGCGCGCGTTCGGTGGCGGCGACCATGGCGCGCAGCACGTCGGGCCCGGTCGTGTCGTCCGGCAGCAGAGCCCACCACTGCGCCTCCGCGGTGAACCGGTGCTCCATCACCGCCAGCAGCAGTTGCCTCTTGCTCGGGAAGTGGTGCAGCAGTCCGCCCTCGGTGATGCCCACGTCCTCGGCGATCCGGGTGAGCGCGGTGCTGTGGTAGCCGTCCTCGGCGAACCGCTGTGCCGCCGCCTCCACGATCTGCTGCCGGCGGGCGATGCCGCGGGAGTAACTGCCGCGTGGGCCTCGGGTGCTGCTGGTCATGGAGGTACACCGTAGTCGTGCCCGGCCCGGCGGACCGCGGCGGACCGGCCCCTCGACCGGAACAAGAAGCAGGAAACAACCAGAAGTCAGCCCTGCCAGAAGACAGCCTCCAGAAGTCAGCCGAACGACGAGAACAGCAGCACCGGAAGATTGGCGAGTCACCTCTTGTCCGAATCCCCCACGTCATTCCCCACGTCCCCCGTCCGACTGCGCGCCGAGCATCTGAGGGGCAACGACAGCTCCTCGGAGCGCCGGCCCCGCCTGTCCTGGCAGCTGCCGGAGGGCGCGGGCCGGCAGAGCGCGTTCCAGCTGCGGGTCGGCACGCGGCTCACCGACTGGGTGCACAGCGAGGAACGGCATCTCGTGCCCTGGCCCGCCGCACCGCTCCGGCCCGGCGAACGCACCTCGATCCAGGTCCGTCTCCGCACCGCCGAAGGGGAGGTCGGCGACTGGTCGGAACCCCTCGTCTGGGGGGTGCTCCCCGATCCCGGTGAGCTCGCCGGGCACTGGCTGCGACCCTCGGAACCCGTCGTCCCGGAGCCCGGCACCCGGCCCGTGTACGAGTTCCGGACCGAGTTCCGGTTGCCCGCCGCGGCTCCGGCCGTGGCCTGGGTGACCGCCGAGGGCGTCTACGAGCTGTTCGTCAACGGCACCCGCGTCGGCGACCGGGAACTGACCCCCGGATTCACCTCGTACCACTCCCGCCTTCAGCTGACCCGCCACGACATCACCGACGCCCTCCGCGAGGGCGCCAACACCGTCGCCCTGCGCGTCAGCGACGGCTGGTTCCGCGGCCGGCACGGGCTCGAGCGGCGGGCCGACAACTTCGGCACGTCCGTGGCCGTGGCGATGGACCTGACCGTACGGCAGCCGGACGGCGGCGTCCTCGCCGTCGGCACCGACGCATCCTGGCGCGTACGCCGTACCGGCTCGACCGCCGACCTGATGGAGGGCGAGCGGCACGGGCTCACCACACCGGGGCCGTGGGAGCCGGTCGTCGTCGGCGGTCGTCTCGCCTCCGACGACCGCCTCACCGGCTACCTCGCGCCGGCCAACCGCGCCGTCGAGACCCTGCGGCCCCGAGCGATCCACCGGCACGAGCACGGTGTCGTCGTCGACTTCGGGCAGAACCTGAACGGCTGGGTGCGGGTCCGCCTCCCGGAGCACGCCGAGGCGACCTTGGCCTACGGCGAATGGCTCGACGCCGACGGCCGCGTGTACCGCGACAACCTCCGTGGCCTCAGCCTCGACACCTTCCGGCCCACCAGCGCCGGCCAGCTGGACCACGTCCGCACCGGCACCGGCGGCCGGTTCGAACCGCGGCACAGCAGCAAGGGTTTCCGCTACGTCCAGATCGACGGTGTCGGCACACTGGCGCCGGCCGACATCGAAGCCGTCATGGTCCACACCGACCTGGAACGGACCGGGCACTTCGCGTGCAGCGACGACGACCTGAACCGGCTGCACGAGGCGGTCGTCCGCAGCTTCCGCGGCAACGCGCTCGACATCCCGACCGACTGCCCGCAGCGTGAGCGCTCGGGCTTCACCGGCGACTGGCAGGTCTTCCTGCCCACGGCGGCCTTCCTCTACGACGTCGCGGGCTTCAGCAGGAAGTGGCTCGCCGACCTCGCCGCCGACCAGGACCCCGTCACCGGCCGCGTGCCCAACGTCGTCCCCTCGCCCCGGCTGGACGGGAACATCGCCCGCACGGAAGGCTCCGCGGGCTGGGGCGACGCCTCCGTCATCGTCCCCTGGTGGCTGTGGATCCTCTACGGCGACCGACGCGTCCTCGACGAGCAGTTCGCGTCGATGACCACCTGGGTCGAGTTCGCCCGGGATCGTGCGGCGCGGCTGCGCCACCCCGGCCGGGCCGACCGGGCCCCCGCCGACCACGAGCGGTACCTGTGGGACGCGGGATTCCACTTCGGCGAGTGGCTGGAGCCCGGCGCCGAACTCGGTCTCGACCCGGACGCCGACCACGGAGACGTCGCGACCGCCTACCTGTACCGCTCGAGTCTGCTGCTGTCGCGAGCGGCCGGTGTACTCGGCCGCCGGGCCGAGGAGCGCGAGTACCGGTCGCTCGCCGCACGGGTGCGCGCCGCCTGGCGGCACGAATACCTCGACGCGGCCGACGGCCGCGTCCGTCCGCACCGGCAGGCCTCCTACGTACGGGCCCTGTCCTTCGGCCTCCTCGACGACCGCGAACGCCCGCTCGCCGCCCGGCACCTCGCCGACCTGGTGGAAGCAAGCGGGCGGCGGCTCGGCACCGGATTCCTCTCCACCGCCGACCTGCTGCCCGTACTCGCCGACCACGGCTACACCGGACTCGCCCACGCCGTCCTGACCAGCCGGGGCGTTCCCTCCTGGCTCGGCATGCTCGACGCCGGTGCCACCACGCTGTGGGAGAAGTGGGAGGCGCTGGACGAGAACGGACTGCCGACGTCGTCCCTCAACCACTACAGCAAGGGCGCCGTGGCGAGCTTCCTGCACCGGTACGTCGCCGGCCTCCGACCGGTCACCGACGGCTCCCCGGACCATGTCGCCTACCGGAAGGTCGTCGTCGCGCCGCAGGTGCTCGGGGATCTGACCTGGGCCGAGGCCCGGCTGGACACCGTGCGGGGGCCGATCCGGGTGCGCTGGGACCGCACGGCGGCCGAGTTCACCCTCGAAGTGGCGGTGCCCGCCGACACCACGGCGGAGGTCCGGCTCCCGGACGGGTCCGTACACCTCGTGCGGGGCGGGTCGCATCGGTACGGCGTGCCGCTCGGTCCCGGGACCGCCGGATGAGCCGGTAGCCGGGGCGGCGAGAAGGCAGGCGGGTGAAGGGTGGTGGGAGCCGGGTGGTGGGAGGCGGGCACCGTGAGGGCCGCCTCCCGCCTCCCCCCGATGCCCTCGTCACGTGCGGCCGGCCGAGGTCGTGGCCGGCTGCTTCTCGCAGGCGTCCGCGGGGGCCGGGCGGGGGGAGCGGATCGCCAGGGACAGCAGTGCGGCGGTGGCGCAGGCGGCGCCCAGGGCCAGCCAGATCGGGTCGTAGGTGCCGAAGGTGTCGCGGGCGACGCCTCCGAGGAGGGAGGCCAGCGCGGCGCCGATCTGGTGCGCGGCGTTGGTCCAGCCGAAGACGATGGCGCTGTCCTCGCCGTAGAAGGTCCGGCACAGGGCGATCACCGGGGGCACGGTCGCCAGGTCGAGCAGGCCGAACAGGACGACGAAGGTGACCATGGGCAGGTCGACGGCGGCCGTCATGATCAGAGGGAGGGCGATGAGCAGCAGGCCGCGCAGGAAGAAGTAGGCGGCGAGCAGGCGGCGGGCGTCCATGCGGTCGGTGAGCCAGCCGGAGACGATCGTGCCGGCCACGTTGAAGACGCCGATGACCGCGAGCAGCGAGGACGCGGTGGTGACGGGCATGCCGTGGTCGTGCGCGGCCGGCGCGAAGTGCGTCCACATGATGCCGTTGGTGGACGCCCCGCAGATGGCGAAGGTGCCGGCGAGGAGCCAGAAGGGGACGGTGCGCGCGGCCCCGCGCAGCACGGTCACCGTCCGGCGGGCGGCACCGGGCACGGGCGCGGGCCGCGGGACGAAGGTGTCGCTGCCGTAGGGGCGTTGTCCGATGTCGGCGGGGTGGTCCCGCAGCACGAGGAGGACCAGCGGGGTCACCGCCAGCGCGGCCAGGGTGAGGCTGACGAGGGCGGGACGCCAGTCGTAGTGGTCGATCGTCCAGGACAGCGCGGGCAGGAACACCATCTGGCCGAGGACGCTGCCGGAGGAGAGGATGCCGGTGACCAGGCCCCGGCGGCTGGTGAACCAGCGGTTGGTGACGGTGGTGCCCAGGGTCATCGACAGCGAGCCGGTGCCCAGCCCTACGAGGAAGCCCCAGAAGAGCGTGAACTGCCATGCGGCGCTCATCACGGTGGTGAGCACGGCGCCCGCGGCGACGGCGCCCAGAGCCGCGAGCACGACCCGGCGGATGCCGAACCGGTCCATCAGCGCGGCCGCGTAGGGGGCGGTGAGGCCGTACAGGACCATGTTGACCGAGGCCGCCAGGCCGATCGAGCCGCGTGACCAGTGGAACTCGTCGCGCAGCGGCTCCTGGAGGATGCCGGGCATGGTGGAGAAGGCACCGGCGATGACGATCGTCAGTCCGGCGACCGCCGCGACCCACCAGGCGCGGTGTCCGGGTTTGTTGTCGAGGTGGCCGATCGTGTCACTCATGTCTTCATCCTTCGGTGACCGGGCGGCCGAGAACCACTGGCCGTTCGGACAGGTAGTGAAAGAATCTGGTCATGGCTTCAGTGCGGGACGAGACGGAGCACAGGACGGTGCGTCGGTCGGCGCATCGCGTGGTGGTGCTGGTGCGTCCGGGGCTGCTGCCGATGGAACTGGGCATCGTGCACCGCCTGTTCGGGACCGCGACGGGCGCCGACGGGAGACCGCTGTACTCCGTGGTGACCTGCGCCACGACGCCGGGTGAGATCGCCACGGACGCGGACTTCACCGTCAACGTGCCGACGGGGCCGACGGCACTGCGGGACGCGGACACCGTGATCGTGCCGGCCGCCGTGGAGGACTACCGCCCGCAGCGGCGCGGGCAGGTGAGCCCGGCGGTGTGCGCGGCCCTGGAGTCGGTGCCGTCGACGGCCCGGCTGGCCTCCATCTGCACCGGCTCCTTCGTCCTCGCGGCGGCCGGACTGCTGGCGGGCCGACGGGCCACGACGCACTGGAAGTCGTGCGCCGAACTGGCCGCGCTGTACCCGGAGATCGACGTCGACCCCGACGTGCTGTACACCGACGACCAGGGAGTGCTGACCTCCGCCGGTGTCGCCGCCGGGATCGATCTGTGCCTCCACATGATTCGCGGCGATCACGGCGCCGACGTCGCCAACACGGTCGCCCGCGGCACCGTCGTGCCGCCGCACCGCGAAGGCGGTCAGGCCCAGTACATCGAGCGGCCGGTGCCGGAACCCGACGGCAGTCCCACCGCGGCGGCCCGGGCGTGGGCGATGGAGCACCTGGGGGAGGCGCTCACGCTCGAGGACCTGGCACGCCAGGCGTCGACGAGCGTCCGCACCCTGACCCGCAGGTTCCGCCAGGAGACGGGGGTCCCTCCGATGCGGTGGCTCGGCCGCCAGCGCCTTCAGTACGCCCGGCGCCTGCTGGAGCGCACCGACGAGCCCGTGGACCGGATCGCGGCCGAGGCCGGCTTCGGGACGGGGACCGCGATGCGGCAGCACTTCCGGGAGGAGCTGGGCGTGTCCCCGCGCGCGTACCGCAACACCTTCCGGGGGACGGGGTGAGGGCACGCGCGCGGGGATGTCCGGGGGACGGCCGGGCGGTTCAGCCGGCGGCGGTCTCGACGGGGCCGATCCGGTACAGCACTTCGTCGTGGTGCTCGTCGGGGAAGAGCGCGGCGGGGAAGAGCACCTCGGTGTGGACCGGGGCGCGGTACCGCTTGGCGCACTTCTTGAGCACCATGATGATGGCCTTGTTGTCCGCGGACACGGTCGCCTCGATGTAGCGCGCGCCGCCCGCGACGGCCCGCTCCGCGGCCCGCTCGAAGAGCTGCACGCCGAGCATCGGGACGCCGTGCCTCGGCTTCGCGGCCTCCTGCCACACCAGATACGTGTCGGGCCGCTCGGGGCGGAAGTAACCGGTCAGGAAGCCGACCACCTCGTCGTGGAGGGTGGCGACGAGTGAGGTGTCGGCGAAGTCGCGACACCACAGCGCGTAGTAGTACGGGCTGTTGTCGTCCAGCTCGTCCGACTCGTGGACCATCTGCCACATGGCCTGCGCGTCCTCGACGCGCGGGGTGCGGTACTCCGGGCGGGCCCGGTCGGTGGTGGCGGACTTGGCGGGCTCGGCGGTCTTGGCGGGCGCCGTCATGCGGTGGCCTCCTCGGTGAGCAGCGGGTACACACCGTTCTCGTCGTGGTCCTCGCGGCCGGTCACCGGCGGGTTGAACACGCAGACGAAGCGGGAGTCGACCTTGGGGCGCAGTGTGTGCCTCTCGTGCCCGTTCAGCAGGTACATGGTCCCGGGTGTGATGTGGTGCTTCTCGCCGGTCTCCTCGTCGGTCAGTTCGGTCTCGCCCTCGACGCACAGCACGGCCTCGATGTGGTTGGCGTACCACATCGTCGTCTCGGTGCCGGCGTAGACGGTGGTCTCGTGCAGGGAGAACCCGACGCCCTCGCGGGCGAGGACGATGCGCTTGCTCTCCCACGTCCCGGAACGGGACTTGACGTGGCGGTCGGTGCCCTCGATGTCCTTGAACGAGCGCACGATCATGGTTGGCTCCTCGGTCTCGCAGTGACGTCTGACGTTCGTTCAGGCCGCGTCGCGGGTGTCGAGCTGGGTGAGGGCGAAGTCGGTGAAGGTGTCCACGGTCTCGAAGTCGTCGGCTTCGAGTTCCTCGGGGTCGACCTCCAGGCCCAGCGAGTCCTCCAGCTCCATCAGCATCTCCAGCATGGTGGTCGAGTCCAGGTGGAGGTCGTCGAAGAGCCGGGTCTCCCCGGTGAGGCCGGTCACCGGCCGGTCCAGGACGCTCGTCAGGGCGGTTTCCATCGCGGTGGTCACATCGGTGCGGTTGACGCTCATGGTCGTGCGGTCCTTTCCGTTCACGCGTTCGCGGGGTCGAGAATCCGGCTGGTCAGGGCCTGCCGGTCGACCTTGCCGTTGTTGTTGGTGGGCAGCTCCGCCACGGGCACGCAGCGGCGCGGGATCTTGTAGTCCTCGATCAGCCCTCGCATCCGGGCCAGGACCTCGGCTCCGTCCAGGTCGGTCACCGCGGCCAGGACCGCCTGGGCACCGGTCCTGGAGCCGGGCGGCAGCACGGCTGCCGAGGTGACGCCCTCGACGCGGCGCGCGGCGGCCTCGACCTCGGTGGCGCTGACCCGGAAGCCACGCTCCTTGTACAGGTCGTCGCGGCGCCCGGAGAAGTAGAGGTAGCCCTCTTCGTCCATCCAGCCGTAGTCGCCGGTGCGCAGTTGCGGGAAGAGCCCCGCGTGCCGGTGGAAGCGCTCCGCGGTCATCTCCGGCCGCCGCCAGTACCCGGCCATGACATGCGGGCCGCGTACGACGAACTGACCGACCTCGCCGGCCGGCAGGCGCCTGCCGTCGTCGTCGACGGTGAACACCTCGGTGCCGGGCAGCGCCCGCCCGGACGAGCCGGGCCGCAGCAGGTCTCCGTCCGGCGGCATGATGGTGGCTCGCTTGCACTCCGTGAGGCCGTACATCAGCTGCACGGACAGCGTGGGCATCGCCTCGCGCAGCGCGGCGATGGTCCCCTCGGACAGGGCGGCACCGGTGTTGGTCAGCAGACGCAGCCTCGGCTTGTTCTTCGCCCGGCGCACCAGCCAGGCCAGCCGGTCGGAGACGGAGGGCACGGAGGCGAGCACGGTGGCCCCGCTGTCCCGCAGGGCCCGCAGCAGCGGCGGCCCGACCTCGGCGATGCTGCCCACGCGCAGTTCGGCGCCGGCCAGGAAGGTCAGGAACAGCTGGTAGAGGCCGTAGTCGAAGGAGAGCGGCAGCGGACTGTAGACGACGTCGTCACCGCGGTAGCCCAGGCAGTCCTGGATGGCGCGGGCGGCGAACAGCATCTGCTGGTGGGTGCTGACCACCGCCTTGGGCAGCGACGTGGTGCCCGAGGTGTAGATCAGGCAGGCGCCGTCCACTCCGAGCGGTTCGGGCAGGCGGGCCCCGGCACCGTCCGGTGCCGGCGCCCGGCGCAGCTGCCCGGAGGACAGCACACGCACTCCGTGGGCCCGCGCGGTGGCGGAGACCTCGGGGTCGTCGGTCACGATCGCGGCGGGCTCGCAGTCGCGGAGCACATGTTCCAGCGGCCGGTCGCGGACGTGCTCGTGCAGCACGCTGAACATGGCACCCGCCCGGGAGACCGCGTGCACGGTCACGGCGACGGTGATCGCGTCGGGCGAGGAGACGACGACCCGGTCACCGCGCCCGACGCCCTGCGCCCTCAGCAGATGTGCGGCGCGGCGGGAGGCCTCGGCCAGTTCGTCGTAGGTGATGGCGTCCGTGTCCGTGCGCAGCGCACAGCGGTCTCGGTGGGCTGCGGCCGCGTCGTCGAGCAGGGCGTGCAGCGCGTGCGGCTCGGGCACTATCGGCCTCCTGTCAGTGCGACGGCGGGGGTCTCGCCGGCTCGCGAAGAGCGGCCGGGGGATGCGGACTTCGGCGGTTTGGGTACGACGGTGACGGCGTTCGCCGTGCAGACCACGACGGGTTCGTCGAGCACCTGGGCCGCGCTGGGACTCGCGTCGGAGGAGGCGATCACCTTGCGGGCCTCCAGGGCGACGAAGCGGCGCAGCCTGGTGCTCCGGGTGAGCCGGGCGGTGGCCTCGATGTAGTCGCCCGGACTGACCGGTGCCGTGAAGCGGATGTCGGAGTACTCGGCGAGCAGCCCCTCGTCTCCGTCGCCACGGATGGTGATCTCGGTGACGAGGTCGCCGAACATCCGCAGGATCCGGGCCCCGTCGACGAGTCCGCCCCCGTAATGGGCCTCCTCCTGACCGATTCTGACGCGCAGCAAGGCCGTCAGTGTCTCCGTGCCGGCATCAAGGGAAGTCATGCGGATCTCCGTCCTCGTCTCCGTTGTTGTCGTGCGGTCGCGGTCGCGGTCGCGGTTGTCGTGCGGTCGCGGTTGTCGTGCGGTCCGGGGTGTCGTGCGGTCTGAAATGTCATGCGGCCTGAGTCGTCGTGCGGGCTCGGTCGTCACGCGGTCCAGGTCGTCATGCGTGCGTGCCGGAATGCGTGAGCACGGCCACCGCGGCGACCGCGGTTCCCTTGTGGGTGATCGACACCAGCACGGACGAGTGAGGTGCCGCCTTCGCGGCCTCGTCGCGCAGTTCGACCCGCGGGGATCCGTCCGCGGCGCGCTTGATGTGGATGCTGCGTGGCGCGATGCCCTGGAGCAGCCCTCTGCCCAGCGCCTTGAGGACCGCTTCCTTCGCCGCGAAGCGTCCGGCCAGATACTCGAGGCGCCGCTCCTTCCGCAGCCCTCGGGCCTGCTCGATCTCCTCCGGCGCGTAGCAGTACCGCAGGAACCAGCGGCGCGTCACAAGACCCTTCAGCTCGTCGCGGCCGACGATGTCCAGGCCCACGCCCTCGGGGCACCGGCAGGGCGTCACAGCACGTCCTCGAACTCGGCCAGCCGCTGACGGGCCAGCATCTCCTCCGGTGTGTCCCGCTCCCGTACGAGCCAGGCCTTTCCGCCGTGCACGAGCACCTCCGCCGGGTGGCCGTGGCTGAGGAAGAGGCCGGGCGAGGCGGTCGGGCCGTAGGCTCCGGACCGCTCGATCCCGAGCAGGTCACCGGGGCGCACCTCGGGAAGGCGGGCCTTCTTCACCAAGGTGTCGTTCGGGGTGCACAGCGGGCCGGTGACGGTGTAGGTGTGCGCGGGCGGTGCTTCGGGCCGTCCCAGATGCACGACGGGGAAGTTCCGCTTGACGAAGCTCCCGATGCCCACCGCCGCCATGTGATGGTTGGTGCCGCCGTCGGCCACGACGAACGTCTCGCCCATCGATTCCTTCACGTACAGCGCTCGTGTGACATAGGTGCCCGCGTCGGCGGTCAGGAATCGGCCCAGCTCCATGATGATCCGGCAGTCCGGATGGCGCGCACGGAATTCCTCGACCGGTCCTCGGATGCTCCTGCCGAGTTCCGCTGTGTCGATCTCCGATTCGTTCTCGAAGTAGGGGACACCGAGGCCGCCGCCGAAATCCACCACGGAGAGTTCCATGGGCAGTCCGGCCGCCAGTTCCTCCGCCATGGCGAGAATGCTGCGGGTGTTCTCCACGACGTCCTGGTGGTCGAGGAAACGGGTTCCCATGTACGCGTGGAATCCCTTGACCTTGATGTGCTCCAGGGAGCGGATGAGGTCGCCGGCGTCCCGGACCTCCTTCTCGTCCACTCCGAACTGCCGGGGTTTGCCGCCCATGGACAGCCCGGATCCCTTGCTGTGGAAGCTGGGGTTGACCCGCAGCATCGCCGGGAACCGGCCGGCTCCCCGGTCGGCCACCACCTCGTCCAGGAGGCGGAGTTCCGCCGTGGACTCGCAGACGACGGCGTAGATGCCGGCCGCGACGCAGGCCTCCAGATCGGTCCTGGTCTTCCCCGGGCCGAGGAAGATGATGTCCGCCGCGTCGACACCGGCCCGCAGAGCGGTGATGAGTTCGGTGCGCGAGGAGACCTCGGCGCCGGCTCCTTGCCTGCCCAGGAAGGAACAGACGCTGATGTTCGGGTTGGCTTTGAGTGAGTACAGGACGTCCACGCCGTCCGGCAGGACGGCGGAGAGATTCTGGAAAGTCTTTGCCAGAACCTGTGTGTCGTAGACGAATAAAGGGGTTCCGAACCTTTCCGTCAATTCGGTGACTGGTATTCCCTGGACGTGTGCTGTCGGCTTGGACAAATGAACCTCCGCGCTCTCGGTCACCCGTCGCCACGACCGTAGGTGACGCCACGAGGATGAGTCACATGCGGCCCCGGGGAATCAGCCATCTCTTGGGTGCGCTGGAATGGGAAGGGGCCCATGGATTCCCATGGGCCCCTTCGGTATGCCCCTTTCGCGCGGGGGTGTGACCTACACCACTGGGGGAGTGCCGACATATCGGCGGCCAACGCCCGTCTCACGCATTCCAGGCAAACCGGTCATCCATGCTACGTAAACGGATCGGATGGTGACTGGAAGTGAGTGATCCCTGGCCGGGTTGTGTCGGTCGCCGCGTATACGTGTCCATGGGGAGATCGTGCGGCCGCACACTCCCCGTCCGCCGAGCCCACCGCTGATCAGGATCAGGAGTAAGGATGACCATCACCCAGCCCGACCTGAGCGTGTTCGCGACCGTGGAGTCCGAGGTGCGCAGCTACTGCCGCGGCTGGCCCACGGTCTTCGACCGGGCGCGCGGCAGCCGTATGTACGACGAGGACGGCCATGAGTACCTGGACTTCTTCGCGGGTGCCGGGTCGCTGAACTACGGCCACAACAACCCCGTGCTGAAACGGGCGCTGCTGGACTATCTGGAGCGCGACGGGGTCACGCACGGCCTGGACATGTCGACCACGGCCAAGCGGTCCTTCCTGCGGACCTTCCAGGACCTGGTGCTGCGCCCGCGGGACCTGCCCTACAAGGTGATGTTCCCGGGCCCGACCGGCACCAACGCGGTGGAGTCGGCGCTGA
>NZ_JBEPAL010000025.1:0-127398 GCF_040298625.1 Streptomyces sp. NPDC001532 | reverse complement strand
GCCTCCCACCCCCCCGTGGCCGCGGTGGCCCCCTCCGCCGCGGCGCTCCGGTCGGTCTGGCCCCGCGGCGGGCCGCCCCACCCCCCCGTCACGGGGCGCCCCGGCCGGGGCCCCCCGCTTCACGCGTCGCCGCTTCAGTTGACCAGGATCGACGCGGTGTTGTTGCGCAGGTCCGGATCGAACTCGCGCAGGTCCAGCTCCGGGCTGTCGTCGACGGTGGCGACGACGGCGCGCGCCCGCGGCACCACCCGGTCGATCAGCAGCCGCACCTCGATGGTGTGGGACGCCTTGTCGTGGAGGTGAATTCCACCGCCTCGTCCAGCGCGCAGAATGCATAGATATGCAGCGGCCGGCAATTATATTGACTCATGATCGGTTGTCTCCCTATGCTCTGCGGACATGCAGCTGATCCAGGAAACCTCCGACCTCTCCGCCTACTTGGCCGCTGACGAGGTCATCGACCATGAGCACCCGCTGGTGCGGGAGACCGCCGCACAACTCGCTCAGGGCGCGGAGAACTCGTATGACTATGCGCGGGCGGCCTTCGAGTTCGTGCGCGACACCATCCCGCACTCCCGCGACTCCGGTGATCCACGCGTCACCTGGCGCGCCTCCGACGTGCTGGAGCAGCGGACCGGGATCTGTTACGCCAAGGCGCACGCCCTCACCGCGCTGCTGCGGGCCGAGGACATCCCGACCGCCCTCTGCTACCAGAAGTTGGAGGTCGTGCACGGCCTGGTCGCGGTCCGCTTCCACGGCGCCTGGCACCGCCAGGACCCCCGGGGCAACGTGTCCGGCATCGACGCCCGCTTCTCCCTGGACGGCGAACGGCTCGCCTTCACACCGGATCCCGAGGCGGACGAGAAGGACTACCCGCTCCTGTACGCCACACCTCACCCGGCCGTAGTGGGCGTCCTCAAGGCGGCCCGCGACCGGGCACACCTCTGGGAGACGCTGCCCGCCGCACTCTGACGCGGGCCGGACGGACACCCCGCCCCGCCACCGGCCCGCGGCGCTCGCCAAGGCCCCGGCCATGCGTGACGGGGGAGCGACACCGGAGCACACGGCCGCCACGTCATACGGCAGGAGCGGTCCCCGAGTTCCCGCTGCGTGCTCGGCTCGGCGTCCTTGACGTGGTCCGCCTGCTCGCGGGCTGCCGTACGGCGTCGGCGGGCAGCGAGCCCGAGCACGCTTCGCGCACCAGCATCCAGTCCTGGACGTACGGCTCGGCGATCGAGCCGCCCAGTGCGAGCACCGCCGCAGCCGCCACCGTCGCCTTGATCCGGCGCCGCGTCCATCCGCCCCGTACCGCAGTCGAGCCTCGGTCGCCGGCGGGACCCTGCGGGCCGCGCCGCCACCGGGCTCTCACGGAGGGCCGGTGACGGAAGGTCAGCGGGCCTCGGCCGCCCGCACCTGCTCCGGAGTCGGGGCGGTGCCGCCGAGGTGGGCCGGCAGCCACCAGGTGTCGTCGGCGTCCTTGGGGCGGGTCGGGTAGGCGCGCTGCGCGGCCTCCAGCAGCTCCTGCACCCGCTCGCGCAGCTGACGGGTGATCGCACCGGCGTACTTGTCGCGGGAGGCCTCGATCGCCTCGCCGACCCGGATGGTGATCGGGGTGTGGCTGCGCTTGAAGTTGCGGGGGTGGCCCTTGGTCCACAGCCGCTGGGTGCCCCACACGGCCATCGGGATCAGCGGCACGCCCGCCTCCTGCGCCAGGCGCGCGGCACCCGACTTGAAGCTCTTCAGCGTGAACGACTCCGAGATGGTGGCCTCGGGGAAGACCCCGACGATCTCGCCGGAGCGCAGCGAGTCGAGAGCGTGCGCGTACGCCGCCTCGCCCTGGGCGCGGTCCACGGGGATGTGTCTCATCCCGCGCATCAGCGGACCGGACACCTTGTGCCGGAAGACGGACTCCTTGGCCATGAAGCGCACGAGCCGCTTCTGCGGCAGGGCCGCCAGACCGTCGAAGATGAAGTCCAGGTAGCTGATGTGATTGCTGACCAGCACGGCACCGCCCGACCGCGGGATGTTCTCCGATCCCTGGCAGTCGATCTTGAGGTCCCACACCTTGAACAACGTGCGGGCGAGACCGATGACGGGTCGGTAGACGAGCTCTGCCATGGACGAGATGGACCCTTCCTTCTCTGCCTGGGAAGGGATTCCCAGTGGAAAGTTACGCAGCCGTAGGTTTACGGCATCTCGCAGATCGTGCCCCAAGAACGAACGGGTAGCCAGCCCTGGTGCCCTCGCGTGGCGAGATTCTCGTCACGTCGACCCCATGATCACCTCGGTGTTTTAAGCTCCCTTTACTTCTCGCGTACCGTGATGCGCCGTGCGAGCAGGTACATCTCGACTGAGGAACTGTGGCGAGGGAATGGGGTGCTTCGTGGTGGGAGAGCGGCTGGACGCGGCCGAACTGGGCGCGGAACTCGGTGAACGCGCGACGCTGGTGCAGTTCTCCACCGCCTTCTGCGCCCCCTGCCGGGCCACCCGGCGGATCCTCGGCGAGGTGGCGGGACTGGTGCCGGGTGTCCGGCATGTGGAGATCGACGCCGAGGCCCGTCTCGGCCTGGTCCGCCGGCTGGACATCCTCAGGACGCCGACCGTGCTGGTCCTCGACGCGGGTGGCCGGGTGGTGCGGCGGGCAACCGGCCAGCCCCGCAAGGCCGATGTCATCGCGGCCCTCGGAGAAGCCGTCTGAGCAGGCCTTGAGGGATGGTGTGCGCGCCCAAGGGCGGGCTCCTGTCCGAGCCCCTGTCCGGGCCACTGCCCGGGTCGCTGCCCGGCCTCCCGGGCTGAGGGTGAGGCATCTCCCAGATTCCGGGACGCACTTGACTGCGCATGCCACCTATCGTCAGTGTGACCTTATGCCTTCGGAACTCTTCCTCTTCGGGCGGGTCCACGTCGACCTCGCCCGCACCGCGAGCGCACGCTGTCCGGGCTGTTGAGCAGCCAAGGACCCGCTCGCCCCCACCCTCAGAAGGCCCCTTCCATGACGGCAACCCCTGACCTGGCCACTCCTCGGACCGCCTCTCCCGATCTGCTCCGCGCGGTCTTCCGGCGGCACGCGGCCGGAGTCGCGGTGATCACCGCGCCGGGCCCGTCCGGCCCGGTCGGCTTCACCGCCACCTCCCTCACCTCCGTCTCCGCCGACCCCCCGATGCTCTCCTTCGGCATCGGCGCCGGAGCCTCCAGCTGGCCGGCCATCGCCGAGGCGGACCACGTGGGCGTCCACATACTCGGCGAGCACCAGCAGGAGCTGGCCGCCACCTTCGCCCGCAGCGGCGCCGACCGCTTCGGCGCGCCGACCGCCTGGCGCGAGGGCCCCGAGGGCGTTCCGGTCCTCGACGGCGTCCTGGCCTGGCTGGTGTGCCGGGTCCACGCGCGCGTGCCCGCGGGGGACCATCGGATCGTGCTCGCCGAGGTCGCCGGCGGTGACCCCACCGGCAGCGGCCGTCCGCTCCTCTACCACCAGGGCCGGTTCACCGCGCTGCGTGATTGATCACCCGAGGGCCCGCCTGCGAAGGCGTCGAGTTCCGGTTACGCTGCGTTGCGAAGGTCACAGTTCAAAGCGCTTGCTTAGCGGGCATGAACTGGGTGTACTGACGAGTAATATTCCGTGCGGAAGCGCGGGTCGCCCCGACCGGGATCGGCCGCTTGAGGCGCCTATGCTGCCTGCAAGAGGCAGCCGAAAATGACGATGCAGTAGGAGAGCCGGCGTGAGCTTGAGGATCGTTGTCACTGTGAAGTACGTGCCCGACGCCACTGGCGACCGGCACTTCGCCGATGACCTGACCGTCGACCGCGATGACGTGGACGGTCTGCTCTCCGAACTGGACGAGTACGCGGTCGAGCAGGCGCTGCAGATCGCGGAAGACGCCGACGACGCCGAGGTCACCGTGCTGACGGTCGGCCCGGAGGACGCCAAGGACGCCCTGCGCAAGGCCCTCTCCATGGGTGCCGACAAGGCCATCCACGTCGAGGACGATGACCTGCACGGCACCGACGCCATCGGCACCTCCCTGGTCCTGGCCAAGGCGATCGAGAAGGCCGGCTACGACCTGGTCGTCTCCGGCATGGCCTCCACCGACGGCACCATGGGCGTCGTCCCGGCCCTGCTCGCCGAGCGCCTGGGCGTCCCCCAGGTCACCCTGCTCTCCGAGGTCTCCGTCGAGGACGGCGTGGTCAAGGGCCGTCGCGACGGCGACGCCGCCTCGGAGCAGCTGGAGGCGTCCCTGCCGGCGGTCGTGTCCGTGACCGACCAGTCGGGTGAGGCGCGCTACCCGTCCTTCAAGGGCATCATGGCCGCGAAGAAGAAGCCGGTGGAGTCCTGGGACCTGTCGGACCTCGACATCGACGCGGACGAGGTCGGCCTGGAGAACGCCTACACCACCGTCGACTCGGCGGCCCAGCGTCCGGCCCGCACGGCCGGCACGATCGTCAAGGACGAGGGCGAGGGCGGCAAGCAGCTCGCTGAGTTCCTCGCGGGCCAGAAGTTCATCTGAGCCCGCCCAGCTGACCGCCCCTCAACTTCGCAAGCAGGAGAGAAGAAGTCCCATGGCTGAAGTCCTCGTCTACGTCGACCACGTGGACGGTGCCGTCCGCAAGCCCACCCTGGAGCTGCTGACCCTGGCCCGCCGCATCGGTGAGCCGGTCGCCGTCGCGCTCGGTGCGGGTGCCGAGAACACCGCCGCCGCGCTCGCCGAGCACGGCGCGGTGAAGGTCCTCACCCACGACGCCTCCGAGTACGCCGACTACCTGGTCGTGCCGAAGGTGGACGCCCTCCAGGCCGCCGTCGAGGCCGTCTCCCCGGCCGCCGTGCTGGTCCCGTCCTCCGCCGAGGGCAAGGAGATCGCCGCCCGCCTGGCGCTGCGCATCGGCTCCGGCATCATCACCGACGCCGTCGACCTGGAGGCCGGCGACTCCGGTCCGGTGGCGACGCAGTCGGTGTTCGCGGCCGCCTTCACCACCAAGTCCCGCGTCTCCAAGGGCACCCCGGTCATCACCGTCAAGCCGAACAGCGCCGCCGTCGAGGCCGCCCCGGCCGCCGGTGCCGTCGAGGCACTGTCGGTGACCTTCTCGCAGCAGGCGACCGGCACCAAGGTCACCGGCCGTACGCCGCGTGAGTCGACCGGCCGTCCGGAGCTGACCGAGGCCGCGATCGTGGTCTCCGGTGGCCGCGGTGTGAACGGCGCGGAGAACTTCGCGATCATCGAGTCCCTCGCCGACTCGCTCGGTGCCGCCGTCGGCGCCTCGCGTGCCGCCGTCGACGCCGGCTGGTACCCGCACACCAACCAGGTCGGCCAGACCGGCAAGTCGGTCTCGCCGCAGCTGTACATCGCCTCCGGCATCTCCGGCGCGATCCAGCACCGCGCGGGCATGCAGACCTCGAAGACGATCGTGGCGATCAACAAGGACCCCGAGGCCCCGATCTTCGACCTGGTCGACTACGGCGTCGTCGGCGACCTGTTCGACGTCGTCCCGCAGCTGACCGAGGAGATCAAGACCCGCAAGGGCTGATCCCTGCCCGGCGCCTCAGAGGCCCCCGTGACCGCCCACCGGTCACGGGGGCCTCGGCGCGTCCCGGCCCGGCGCGCGTCAGCGGTGCCGAGGGCGGACCATGCTGCGGACGGGTGTTGACCGGCGGGAAGGCACCCGGATAACTTCATTCTACGGATTGTTGATTCCGTACAGCGGAAAACAGGAGGGTGTGGGAATGGGTCAGGGCCAGCAGGAGCAGGTGGCGACGAGCCTCGCGGGCGCCGTCGGCGAGGAGATCAGCGCCTCCCTCGCGCCGGTCGACGCGGAACTGGAGCGCCTCTACCCCGGAGACCCCGGCACCCGCCAGCCCGTCCACACGGTCTACGTCCCCGGCGACGCCTTCACCGCCGGCACCCTCCGCTCCTGGGGCGACCAGGCCCTCGCCGCACTCGACGAGCACGCCCCGGACGCCGCCTCCTTCGCCGCCGTCCTCGGGCTCTCGGACGACCTCGCCGAGCCCGTCCACTCCCGCGTCCGCGCCAAGCTGGAGCGCGAGCCCATCGAGGACCTGCGCGTCGACTTCGAGGACGGCTACCAGGGCAAGGACGAGGACCAGGACGCGGCCCGCGCAGCCCGCCTCATCGCCGAGGCCTACCGGAACGGCACGGCGGCCCCGTACATGGGCATCCGCATGAAGTGCATGGAGGCCGCCGTCCGCGACCGCGGCATCCGCACCCTCGACATCTTCCTCACCGGCCTGATGCGGGCCGGCGGACTGCCCGGCGGACTGATCCTCACCCTGCCCAAGGTCACCTACCCGGAGCAGGTCACCGCCATGGTCCGGCTCCTGGAGGCCTTCGAGAAGGCACACGGCCTGGAGCCCGGCCGCATCGGCTTCGAGATCCAGATCGAGACCAGCCAGTCCATCCTCGCCGCCGACGGCACCGCCACCGTCGCCCGGATGATCCAGGCCGCCGAGGGCCGCGCCACCGGCCTGCACTACGGCACCTTCGACTACAGCGCCTGCCTCGGCGTCTCCGCCGCCTACCAGGCCAGCGACCACCCGGCCGCCGACCACGCCAAGGCGATCATGCAGGTCGCCGCCGCGGGCACCGGCGTACGCGTCTCCGACGGCTCCACCAACGTGCTGCCCGTCGGTCCCACCGAGAAGGTCCACGACGCCTGGCGCCTCCACTACGGCCTCACCCGCCGCGCCCTGGCCCGCGCCTACTACCAGGGCTGGGACATGCACCCCGGCCACATCCCCACCCGGTACGCGGCCGTCTTCGCCTTCTACCGCGAGGGCTTCGAACAGGCCGCCGGCCGCCTCGCCCGCTACGCCAACCGCGCCGGCGGCGACGTGATGGACGAGCCCGCCACCGCCAAGGCCCTCAGCGGCTACCTCCTGCGCGGCCTGGACTGCGGCGCCCTCGACATCGCCGAGGTCGCCCGGCTCACCGGGCTCACCCGCGCCGACCTGGAGGGCTTCGCCGCGCCCCGCCGGGGCGACCTGACCGCCTCCGGCAACTAGCCGGACAGGCCGCGGCGGTGTCCGTCGCCGGCCCCCGGGCCCCGGTGCCGGCGACCTCTACACCGAGGGCGGCGACGCACCGGCGCCCGGGCGGCCGGCCGGCCCGGCGCCCACATGGCGCTCCAGACCGGACGTCGTCACCAGCTTCTCCGCGGCGAACAACCGGGTGCCCCGCTCGCACAGCCGCCGGTCCGCCCGCGCCCGGGCGATGAACTCCTCCGGAGTGACCCCGAACAGCTCCCGCAGCCGGGGCACCGCCGAGAGGAGTTCGGCCAGCAGCTCCCGCTGACGGCCGCGGTGCCCGCGCGGCACCCCGGTGCCGTCGTGCAGGATGCCGCGCCGGTTCACATAGGCGTACGCGCCGGGCAGCGCGGTGCCGTCCGCCAGCTCGATCCGCACCTCGGGCGCGGGCAGCCACGCCCGGCGGAAGTTGCCGTACGGCAGCGGTACGCCCTCGCTGGCGTCGACGACGGCGAGCTGGGCGGCGTCCAGCCAGAGCAGGAACAGCTCCCGCACCGTCCCCGGCGACGCGAAGGGCGACGCGGAGACATAGCCCATGCGGCTCACATGCGCGGAGACGCCCACCCCGAGGCCGGTCACCCGGGTCCTCACCATCGGCAGCGGGGAGTCGACGCCGGCCTCGTCCATCTTGTGGCGCAGCTGGCCGGGGCAGGCGTTGGAACCCACGGCGAGCACCGGGACCCGGTCCTTGTGCACCAGCCGGTCCAGGGGCACCAGCCGGTCCCCGGTGAGAAGCCCCGAATCCCTCGGCCAGGCGCCCGGATAGGTCAGCGGAAACTCCCGCGGCGCGTCGGCGAGGCCCAGCGCCCGCAGCGTGTGGTCGGCGTGATCCACCCGATCGGTCATGGGCCGCTCAGTCCGCCGGCGGCAGTTCGCCCGAGCCGCGGGTGATCAGCCGGGTCGGCAGCTCGATCCGCTCCGGCGCCGGCAGCGTGCCGTCCAGCTGCCGGAACAGCCGCTCGGCGGCGGTACGGCCGAGGGCCGCCGCGTCCTGGGCGACCACGGTGACGCCCGGCTGGAGCAGATCGGCCAGCTCGATGTCGTCGAAACCGACCAGGGCGACCCGGCGGGTGTGCTCGGCGAGGACCCGGATCACGGTCACGGTGACCCGGTTGTTGCCCGCGAAGATCGCGGTGACCGGCGACGGGCCGGAGAGCATCTCCTCGGCCGCCCGGCGCACCCGCGCCGGGTCCGTGATGCCCAGCGACATCCAGGAGTCCTCGACCGGTATGCCCGCGTCCTCCATGGCGTCCCGGTAGCCGCGCAGGCGCTCGGCGGCGGTATGGATGCGGGGCATGTCACCGATGAAACCGATCCGGCGGTGCCCGTGCGCGATCAGATGGGCCACCCCGTCACGGGCCCCGCCGTGGTTGTCGGACAGCACCACGTCGGCGTCGATCCGCCCGGCCGGGCGGTCCACGAACACCGTCGCCACACCCGCTCTGATCTCCGGCTCCAGATAGCGGTGGTCGTCGCCGGCCGGGATCACCACCAGCCCGTCCACCCGCCGCGCGCACAGCGCCAGCACCAGCTCCTGCTCGCGGTCCGGATCCTCCGCGCTGGAGCCGTTGATCAGCAGGGCGCCATGGGCGCGGGCCACCTCCTCGACCGCGCGGCTGAGAGGGCCGTAGAACGGGTCGGCGAGGTCCTCCAGGACCAGGCCGATGCTGGCGGTGCGGCCCTTGCGCAGCACCCGTGCGCTGTCGTTGCGGCGGAATCCCAGGGCCGCTATGGCGTCCTGGACGCGGCGCTCGGTCTCCGGAGTCACGCCAGGTTCGCCGTTGACGACCCGGGAGACCGTCTTCAACCCGACTCCGGCACGCGCCGCGACGTCCTTCATGGTGGGCCGGTTGCCATAGCGGTTTCCGGGCAGCCGGTCGGCTCGGCGGATGGTCTCGGGCACGGTGCGGTGTCCTGTCCTGTGATCCACGGGGTGCGTCGGTCCATGGGTGGTGTGAGGATGTGGCGTCGAGCATAGAGCCTGGACAACGTTGTCAGAGGCGGGAGAGACTGTCCATCGCACATGCCGGTCCCGCGCCCCCACCGCCGACCGGCCCGCCCGTCTCCCCTGGCAGAGGGGAGCGCAGAACTGGTTGACGGGGAGATCCGACACTCATGCACACCCAGCTCGTGGCCGCGCTCGACATCGGCGGCACCAAGATCGCAGGCGCGCTGGTGGACGGCGGCGGCCGGATCGTGGTGCGGGCCCAGCGCCCCACGCCCCGCCAGGAGGACGGTGGCACCGTGATGCGGGCCGTCGAGGACGTCCTCGACGAGCTGGCCGCGGCCCCGCTGTGGAGCGGCGTGGACGCCGTCGGCATCGGCAGCGCCGGCCCGGTCGACGCCTCCGCGGGCACCGTCAGCCCGGTGAACGTGCCCGGCTGGCGCGGCTATCCGCTGGTCGAGCGGGTCCGGGCGGCGACCGGCGGGCTGCCGGTCGAGCTGATCGGCGACGGCGTCGCGATCGCCGCCGCCGAGCACTGGCAGGGCGCCGCGCGCGGCCACGACAACGCGCTGTGCATGGTGGTCTCCACAGGCGTCGGCGGCGGGCTGGTGCTGAACGGCCGCCTGCATCCCGGCCCGACCGGCAACGCCGGCCACATCGGCCACATCAGCGTGGACCTCGACGGCGAGCCCTGCCCGTGCGGCGCCCGCGGCTGTGTGGAGCGCATCGCGAGCGGCCCCAACATCGCCCGGCGCGCCCTGGAGAACGGCTGGCGGCCCGGCCCGGACGGCGACGCCTCCGCCGTCGCGGTGGCCGCCGCCGCGCGGGCCGGCGACCCGGTCGCCGTGGCCTCCTTCGAGCGGGCCGCCCAGGCGCTGGCCGCCGGCATCGCGGCCACCGCGACCCTGGTCGAGATCGACATCGCCGTCATCGGCGGCGGCGTGGGCAAGGCCGGGGAGGTCCTGTTCGCCCCGCTGCGGCAGGCCCTCGCCGACTACGCCACCCTCTCCTTCGTCCGGAACCTCTCCGTCGCCCCGGCACAGATGGGCACCGACGCGGGCCTGGTGGGCGCGGCGGCGGCGGTGCTGACGCGGCGTACGGATCCGGCTGGGGCGGGAGTGTGACGGGGCCATGTGCCGGAGGGGTGTGACGGGGCCGGGTGCCGGGCGGGTGTGTCGCAGGGCCGGGTGCCGAAGGGGTCTGTGACAGGGGCGCGGGTGTGACCGCGGGGCCTGGCGCGACCGAGCCTCAGGCGCGGGGGCGCGCCGGGCCCGGCCGTGTTCACCTCAGCCACGCTGTGGTCCGGCGCCGCGGGAACGCTACGGCGGCGGAGCGAGGCCTCGGCGTCGCGGCCGTCGGCGTCATGGGCGTGACCTCCCGCCGGGTTCGCAGTTGAACGGGGCATGAAGAAGCGCAGCATGCTCGCCATCGCCTCCCTCGCCACCGGTTTCGTCGTCGCGGCCATCACCCCGTCGCACGCGCTGGGGGAGCAGCTCACCGACCTCAACGTGGGCGACACCCTCAGCAGCCTCGACCCGGCCATCGCCAGCGACAGCCTGGCCATCGACGACGACACGTCCGGCGCGCAGGAAGACTGACCAGCGACCGCGACCAGCAGGCGCCGGCCCCCGCGACACAGGGGACCGGCGCCTTCCGTTTGTGCGCCCTCAACGGGGGCTGGTTTCCGTGGCAGGGTGGAGCGGGCAAGCCACAGGGGTCAACAGAAGAGGGGGAAACGTGACCGTCGTTTGGATCAACGGTACGTTCGGTGCGGGGAAGACCACCACCGCACGGGAACTGATCGAACTGATCCCGAACAGCACGCTCTTCGACCCCGAGGTCATCGGCGGCGCACTCACGCACCTGCTGCCGGCCAAACGCCTCGCCGAGGTCGGCGACTTCCAGGACCTGCCGATCTGGCGCCGGCTCGTCATCGACACCGCGGCCGCGATGCTCACCGAACTCGGCGGCACCCTCGTGGTCCCCATGACCCTGCTCCGCCAGGAGTACCGCGACGAGATCTTCGGCGGCCTCGCCGCCCGCCGGATCACTGTCAGCCATGTGCTGCTCGCCCCGGCTGAAACGATACTGCGCGAGCGGACAGCCCACCGCGAGGTCCCCGTGGACCTCCCCGACGCGGAGATACGGACCCGGCAGTGGCGGTACGACCACATCGAGCCGTACCGCGCCGCCCTCGCCTCCTGGCTCGCCGCCGACGCCCACCTCGTCGACAACAGCACACTCACCCCGTACCAGACCGCCGCCCGTATCGCGGAGGCCGTCGGCTCGGGCACCGTGCCCGTCTGCGACATCGTGCAGACCCCCGAACCCACCGCCGAGACACTCGCCGCCGGCGTGCTGCTCTTCGACCAGCAGGACCGGGTGCTGCTCGTCGACCCCACCTACAAACCCGGCTGGGAGTTCCCCGGCGGTGTCGTGGAACCCGGCGAGGCGCCCGCCCGGGCCGGTATCCGCGAGGTCGCCGAGGAGACCGGCATCCACCTCGACCACGTCCGGCGCCTGCTCGTCTGCGACTGGGAACCACCGGCACCGCCCGGCTACGGCGGACTGCGGCTGCTCTTCGACGGCGGCCGGCTCGACTCCGCCGAGGCCGCCCGGGTCCTGCTGCCCGGGCCCGAACTGCGCGCCTGGCGCTTCGTCACCGAGGAGGAGGCCGCCGACCTGCTGCCGCCGGTGCGCTACGAACGCCTGCGCTGGGCCCTGCGGGCCCGGGAACGCGGGGCGGCCGTGTACCTGGAGGCCGGCCTCCCGATCGGCGACTGACCGGCTCCGCGCCTACGCGTACCTCTCCGCCGCCTTCCTGAGCACCGCCCCGGCCCGCCCGACCACCGCGTCACCGTGCCCGAAGCAGACCACCTCCGGGTCGAGGGCCGCCAGCCGGCGGAACGACGCGAGGGTCCGCTGCCGGTCCAGGTCGAACACGCCCGGCAGCACCGCACCGTCCACGGGGGACGCGGCGACCGCGTCCCCCGTGAACAGCACCCCGTGCTCCGGCAGACGAAGCGCGACGCTGCCGTCCGTATGACCGGGCACGTGGACCACCCGGGCCCCGCCCCCGAAGTCCAGCGGATCGCCGTCGTCCAGCTCGGTGACCCGCTCCGGGAGCCGGAAGCCGCAGGACGGCAACCGCTTGGCGGCCTCGGCGTGCAGCGGGCGCTCCCAGCCCTCGAACACCGGCGGCGGCCCCGGCCGCTCACCCCGCACGAACGGCGCGACCAGCCGGTGCGCGAACACCTCGGCCCCGCTCAGCGCCGCGAACTCGCCCGCCCCGCCCACGTGGTCCTCGTGGAAGTGCGTGAGCACGATCCGCCGTACGTCCCCCGGCGCCCGGCCCGGCGCGGCCACCGCCTCGGCGAGAGCGGCACCGGAGCCCGCCGTACCGGCGTCGACCAGGGTCAGCTCGTCGCCGTCACGCCACAGCTGCGCCTGGCCGACCGGGAAGCGCAGCAGGTGCAGACGGGGAGCAGCTCGATGACGTCCATGAGAGGACCGTAGAAGGGCCCCCGCCCGGAGGCGAGGGCCCTCGGCCGTCGGCAGAACCGGTCCAGCCGGGGTCGCGTCAGCTCGCCGCGTAGTTGCGCAGGAACAGCGCCTCGGCCACCGACAGCCGCTCCAGCTCCTCCGGCGACACGCTCTCGTTCACCGCGTGGATCTGCGCCTCCGGCTCGCTCAGGCCGATCAGCAGGATCTCCGCGCGCGGGTAGAGCGCGGCGAGGGTGTTGCACAGCGGGATCGAGCCGCCCTGACCGGCGTACTGCATCTCCTGGCCCGGGTACGCCACCGCCATCGCGTCGGCCATCGCCTGGTACGCCGGGCTGGTGGTGTCCGCGCGGAACGCCTGCCCCTGGCCGACCTGCTCCGTGCTCACCCGCGCCCCCCACGGGGTGTGCGCCGCCACGTGCGCCTGGAACAGCTTGGTCGCCTCGGCGGCGTCCACGCCCGGCGGCACCCGCAGGCTGACCAGCGCCCGGGCGCTCGCCTGCACCGACGGGGTGGCGCCGACCACCGGCGGGCAGTCGATACCGATCACGGTCACCGCCGGACGCGCCCAGATGCGGTCCGCCACCGTCCCGGAACCGATCAGCTCCACGCCCTCCAGCACCTTGGCGTCCGCGCGGAACTGCTCCTCGTCGTACTGCAGGCCGTCCCACGACTCCTCGCCGGCCAGCCCGTCGACCGTCGTCGAGCCGTCCTCCGCGCGCAGCGAGTCCAGTACGCGGATCAGCGCGGCCAGCGCGTCGGGCGCGGCGCCGCCGAACTGGCCCGAGTGCAGGTTCCCCGCCAGGGTGTCGACCTGCACCCGCACCAGGGTCATGCCGCGCAGCGTGGTGGTGACCGTCGGCAGTCCCACGCGGAAGTTGCCCGCGTCGCCGATGACGACGGTGTCCGCCTCCAGCAGCTCCGGGTGCTCCTCGGCGTACCGCTCCAGGCCGCCCGTGCCCATCTCCTCGGAGCCCTCGGCTATCACCTTGACGTGCACCGGCACGCCGCCGGTCGCCTTCAGCGCGCGCAGCGCCAGCAGATGCATGATCACGCCGCCCTTGCAGTCGGCGGCGCCCCGTCCGTACCAGCGGCCGTCCCGCTCGGTCAGCTCGAACGGCGGAGTGGACCAGGCGGCCTCGTCGAGCGGCGGCTGGACGTCGTAGTGCGCGTACAGCAGGACCGTCTTCGCACCCGCTGGGCCGGGCAGGTAGCCGTACACCGACTGCGTACCGTCCGGCGTGTCCAGCAGGGCCACGTCCTGGAAGCCCTCGGCGGTGAGCGCGTCGGCGACCCAGCGCGCGGCGCCCTCGCTCTCGCTCTTCGGGAACTGGTCGAAGTCCGCCACCGACTTGAAGGCCACCAGCTCGGTGAGCTCCGCCTTCGCCCTGGGCATCAGCGAGGCGACGGTCTCGGCGACCGGATTCGACGACATGGGCACGCTCCTTGTGGGTGCGACGTTGTACGGGTGCGAGTACTGCCGATCCTCCCACAGCGGCCTCAGCCGATCTTCGCCGTAGGATGCGGTGAGGATGGGGGTCCCCCCGGCTCGACGAAGCCGCGAACCCGGGGGAGCGGCAGGCGGCTGGATCGGGAGCAGTAGACCATCGTGAGCAGCGAGAACTCTTCGGCGGACGACGTGCAGCAGGTGTGGGATGTCGTCGTGGTGGGCGCGGGACCCGCGGGAGCGTCGGCCGCCTACGCGGCGGCGGTCGCGGGACGGCGCGTGCTGTTGCTGGAGAAGGCGGAGCTGCCCCGCTACAAGACCTGCGGCGGCGGCATCATCGGCCCCTCCCGCGACGCCCTGCCGCCCGGCTTCGAGCTGCCGTTCAAGGACCGCGTGCACGCGGTGACGTTCACCCACAACGGCCGCTTCGCCCGCACCCGGCGCTCCCGGCAGATGCTGTTCGGGCTGATCAACCGGCCCGAGTTCGACCAGCAGCTGGTCGAGCACGCCCAGAAGGCGGGCGCCGAGCTGCGCACCGGCGTCACCGTGCAGCGCGTCGAGCAGCACGGCTCGGCGGTGCCCGACCGGCGTACGGTCGCGGTCGTCCTCCAGGGCGGCGAGACCCTGCTGGCGCGCGCGGTGGTCGGCGCCGACGGCAGCGCCAGCCGCATAGGAGCCCACGTCGGTGTGAAGCTCGGCCAGGTCGACCTCGGCCTGGAGGCGGAGATCCCGGTGCCGGAGACCGTCGCTGAGGACTGGAAGGGGCGGGTCCTCATCGACTGGGGCCCGATCCCCGGCAGCTACGGCTGGGTCTTCCCCAAGGGCGACACCCTCACCGTCGGCGTGATCTCGGCGCGCGGCGAAGGTGCCGCCACCAAGCGGTACCTGGAGGACTTCATCGGGCGCCTCGGGCTCGCCGGCTTCGAGCCGAGCGTCTCCTCCGGGCACCTCACCCGCTGCCGCGCCGACGACTCGCCGCTGTCCCGCGGGCGGGTGCTGGTGTGCGGGGACGCGGCGGGGCTGCTGGAGCCCTGGACCCGCGAGGGCATCTCGTTCGCGCTGCGGTCCGGCCGGCTGGCGGGCGAGTGGGCGGTGCGGATCGCCGAGGCGCACGACGCCGTGGACACCCGTCGGCAGGCCCTCAACTACGCGTTCGCCGTCAAGGCGGGCCTGGGTGTGGAGATGGCCGTCGGCAAGCGCATGCTCCAGGTGTTCGAGCGGCGGCCCGGCCTGGTCCACGCCGCGCTGACCACCTTGCGCCCGGCCTGGCGGGCGTTCATGGACATCACCCGCGGATCGACCAGCCTGGGCGAACTCGTCCGCACCCGGCCGATCGCCCAGCGCGTCCTGACCACGCTGGACCGCAGGGCCGCGGAGAGCGGCGCGGACGGCGGGCCTGTCGGCGGGGCCGGTAGTGGGGCTGCTGGTGAGCCCGCCGGGGCTGCCAAGGCCGCCGGAGCTGCCGGGACTGCCGGTGCTGCCGGCGCCGATGGCGAGCGGGACGGGGAGCGGTCGGAGGATTAGGCCGACGGCCGACGGCCGAGGGCTGGGGGGCCAGGGGCTGGCGGCCGGTCGAGGGCTGGGGCTGGGGGGCCAAGGGCTGGCGGCCGGTCGAGGGCCGAGGGCTGGGGTGCCGGGGGCCCCGTCGAGGGCCGGCCCGGTGGCGGTTGTCCGTGGCGAGGCCGCGCCCCTGGAGCGCGGGAGTCAGTGCGCGGTCGGTGCGATCTCGATCCGGAAGACGGGGTGGTCGGGGGCGATCCGGCGCAGTTCGGCGTCCGGGGAGTCGGGGCCGACGCCCTTGAAGAAGACGCCCACCTCCGCCTTCCAGCGCTTCAGGTAGGCGCGCAGCAGGGCCGGCTTCTCGTCGTCGGCGACCTCGGTCGCGGTGAACACCTCGGCGGTCCTGCCGAGCCGCAGCTCGCCGCCGCCTGCCGCGCGCATGTTGTGCGTCCACTGCACATGGCCGCGTGGCGCGACGAGGTACTGCCGGCCGTCGACGGTCAGCACGTTCACCGGGGTGGTCCGCCACTCGCCGCTCTTGCGGCCGCGCACCGCCAGGACCCGGGAGCCCCAGACGCTGAGGCCACGGCGAGTCGCCCAGGCGACGGCGCGGTTGACGACGTTGACGGTGAACCAGCCGGGCTTCCGGACGTGGGTCGACATATGGATTCCCCCTGAGGAAGGTTGAGAGCGTGAGCACTGCTCTCGGTTAAGGGCAGTGTGCACGAGAGCGGCGCTCCAAAGCAAGAGCAGCGCTCTCGAAGTGGAGCGACGTTCTGCACTGCGAGCGGCGCTCTCGTGCTGGAGCAGTGCTCACCTTTGTGTGCACCGCTCCGGATTCGTGGGAAACTCGCCCCCATGAGCAGCAGCACCGACAGCACCAGCACCCCTCGCGGCGCCCGTGCCCGCGCCCGGATCGAGGTCACCGAGGCCATCAAGGACGAGGCGCGCAGACAGCTCGCCGTCGACGGCGCCGCCAAACTCTCGCTGCGCGCGGTCGCCCGCGAGCTGGGCATGGTCTCGTCCGCGCTCTACCGCTACTTCCCCAGCCGCGACGACCTGCTCACCGCGCTCATCATCGACGCCTACAACTCCCTCGGCGAGGCCGCCGAGGCCGCGCACGACGCGGTCGCCGACGCCGGTCCCGTGCAGCGCTGGACGACCGTCTGCGAGGCGGTGCGCGAATGGGCGCTCGAACATCCCCACGAGTACGCCCTGATCTACGGCTCCCCGGTCCCCGGCTACTCCGCGCCACAGACCACGGTGCCGCCCGCGGGCCGCGTCGGGCTGCTGCTGATGCGTATCGCACGGGACGCGCACCGGGGTCTCGGGGTGGCCAGGACGCCCCTGCCCGCCGAGCTCAGGAGCGAGGCCGAGCGGATGGCCGCCGACTTCGCGCCCGACCTCCCGCCCGAGGTGGTGGCCGTGCTGGTCGCGGCCTGGGCGCAGTTGTACGGACTGGTGGGCTTCGAGGTGTTCGGCCAGTTCAACCGGATCGTGGAGGAGCGCGAGACGTTCTTCCGTCACGCCGTCGCGCAACTCGCCCAGTCCGTGGGGCTGGTGTACCGGCAGGACGGCGCGGACCCGCGCTAGTGCGGCATCGGGCGACGTTCGCCCTGTCGGGACGCGGGCCGTGTCGGGCAGCCCTCTGCTCGGGCTGGCCGGTCTGTGCCTGGGACATACCGCGCGACGGTTCGGATGTCTCGGCGATGAGGCCCTCGCGCCGGCGAAGTCGCCGGCGGCGCGTGCTGAAGCGGATCCGGCTGACGTGGACGGGCGGGCACTCGACGGCCTCGACGACATCCGGAGCTTCCCGCACCTCTGATGCAGCGCTCTGAGCCGGGCGGACGTACCTAGCGAGGAGTACGTGCGACCACCTCCCGCGGGTGACGCCGACTACGCGACCGGGCGTCTAGCGTGGCGGTCATGGAGGAGCAGCGCGTGTTCGGGGGCGGCCGGCCGGCCGGGTGGCGGCACGGGCCGCCGTGGCGGGGTCTCGCCGGTTCCGGCGAGGAGGGGCGGGCGGCACGGTGGCCGTGGCGTTCCACGGTGCTGGTCACCGCCTTCGTCCTGCTCGGCACGCACTTCGCCGCGCGGGCGCAGGAGGGGGAGCGGGCGGTCCTCGACCCCTTCGCGCGGGTGCTGCTGCTCGTGGCGGCGGGACAGTTGCTGTGGCGGCACCGTTTTCCACGGGCCGTGGTGTTCGGCACGGCGGCGACCGTCGCCGTGTACCTGGGCGCCGGGTACCCGTACGGGCCGGTGCTGCTGACCGTCGCCGTTGCCTGCTTCTCCGCGATCGTCACCGGCCACCGAAGAGCCGCGTGGGCGGCGCTCGGGACCCTGTGGGCCGCCCACGTACTGGTCGCGCACTGGCTGTACCGGTGGCTGCCGCCGTCGGGTGACGGGCCCGCGGCCTGGGGGCAGGAGATCGTGGTCGCCACCTGGGTGGTGGCGATCGTGGCGCTGTCGGAGCTGGCCCGCACCCGGCGTGAACAGCTGGCGCGGGACCGGGCCGAGCGGGCCCGGGCGGCGCGCCGGCGAGCCGACGAGGAGCGCCTGAGAATCGCCCGTGAGCTGCACGACGTGCTCGCGCACAGCATCTCCGTGATCAACGTCCAGGCGGGTGTCGGGCTCGCTCTGCTCGACTCCGACCCCGAGCAGGCGCGCACCGCGCTCACCACCATCAAGGACGCCAGCAAGGAGGCGCTGGGCGAGGTCCGTCAGGTGCTCGACACCCTGCGGGCCCCCGGGGACGCCCCGCGTGCGCCCGCCCCAGGCCTGGACCGGTTGCCCGAGCTGGTCGAGGCCGCGGGGGACGCGGGCCTCACGGTCCGGGTGGAGGGCACGGCCCCGTCCCTGCCGCCGGGCGCCGATCTCGCCGCCTTCCGGATCGTGCAGGAGGCGCTGACCAATGTCGTACGGCACTCCGGTTCCCGGCAGGCCCGGGTGCGGCTCTCGCACGGGGGCGGCGTGCTGCGGCTGCGCATCGAGGACGACGGTCCGGCGACCGGCGCCGAGGTGGGCGGCAGCGGCAACGGGCTGGCCGGGATGCGGGAGCGGGCCGCCGCGCTGGGTGGCACCATCGAGGCGGGACCGCGCCCCGACGGCGGCTGGCGGGTGATCGCCGAGCTGCCGCTGTCGCCGCTGTCGCCGTTGTCGTCGGCGCATGGTGAGGAGGAGGACCGGTGATCCGGGTGCTGCTCGCCGACGACCAGGCGCTGGTGCGGGCCGGTTTCCGGGCGCTGCTGGACGCACAGCCGGACATCGAGGTCGTCGCCGAGGCCGCCGACGGCGAGGAGGCGGTGCGGCGGGTGCGCGAACTGCGTCCCGACGTCGTCCTGATGGACATCCGCATGCCCGGTCTCGACGGTCTGGCGGCGACCCGCGGGATCACCGAGGACGAGGCGTCGGCGGACGTGAAGGTGGTCATGCTGACCACCTTCGAACTCGACGAGTACGTCTTCGAGGCGATCCGCTCGGGCGCCTCCGGCTTCCTGGTGAAGGACACCGAACCGGAGGAACTGCTGCGCGCGGTGCGGGCGGTGGTCGAGGGCGACGCGCTGCTCTCGCCGGGAGTGACCCGGCGGCTGATCGCCGAGTTCGCCGCCCGCTCCAAGGAGCCCGCGGCGGCCGGCGAGCTCGCCCGGCTCACCGAGCGGGAACGGGAGGTGATGGCGCTGGTCGGCATCGGCCTGTCCAACGAGGAGATCGCCCGCCGCCTGGTGGTCAGTCCGCTGACCGCGAAGACGCATGTGAGCCGCACGATGGTGAAGCTGGGCGCCCGGGACCGGGCCCAACTCGTGGTGCTGGCCTACGAGTCGGGGTTGGTGCGGCCGGGCTGGCTGGGCTGAGTGGCCGCTCGGAGAGGGAGCAGTACCGCGATCACCCGGGCCGCGAACAGTGTGGCTGCGAGCACCTGACCGGTGTGCAGCAGCACGGCCGACAGCGTGCGCGGCAGCTCGAACAGCAGCGCCGGGCCGGCGATCGCCCCGAAGACCACCGCCGCCGCGAACGCCGCGCTGCACAGCGCGTATCCGATCTCGACGGTGATCGCGTCCCGTTCGGCCTGACCGCGCCGTCCCCCGTAACCCGTCATACGGCGAGTCTCACAGCCGCGCGCCCGGCGGAGCAAGTGGACTCCGCCGGGCGCGCACCGGGAGGCGGTCCCCCTAGTCGCGTACCGTGACGCGCTCCGCCTCCGGGGTGGTGGACCTGGCGACCACGATCGACGCCTGGCCGCGGCGGGTGCGCAGGCCGGGGAGGGTGAGCAGCAGGCCGACCGCGGCGATGACGGTCACCACGACCAGGCCGGGCCGGTAGCTGTCGAGGACGGCCTGCGGAGTGGGGTCCTCGGGGGCGCCCGCGGTCACCACCGCCGTCACCACCGCGAGGAAGATCGCGCCGCCCACCTGCACCGAGGTGTTGAGCAGCCCCGAGACCATGCCCTGCTCGTGTTCCTCGACGCCGTTGGTGGCCTGGACGTTGAGGGAGGGGAAGGCGAGCGCGAAGGCGGCGCCGACCAGCAGCATCGTGGGCAGGATCGCCGCCGCGTAGAGCGGGTTGAGGTCGATCGGCAGGAACAGCGCGTACCCGGCGACCATCAGCGCGAAGCCCAGCACGATCAGGCGTGCGGTGCCGAAGCGGTCGATGACCGCTCCCACCCTCGTCGCCGACACCGCGACCAGCGCGCCCGCCGGCAGGAAGGCCAGCGCGGTGTGCAGGGCCGACCAGCCGAGCAGCGACTGCATGTAGAGGGTGACCAGGAACTGGAAGCCGAGGTAGCTGCCGAAGAAGGTGAGCGCGCCGAGCTGGGCGCGGACCTGCGGGCCGGAGCGCAGCACGCCGAGCCGGATCAACGGGCTGGGGCTGCGCCGCTCGACGGCCACGAAGGCGGTGAGCAGTACGGCCACGGCGGCGAACGACAGGATCGTCCGGGCGGTGGCCCAGCCCGCTTCGGGGGCCTGGACGACGGTGAAGACCAGCAGCAGCATCGACGCGGTACCGAGGACGGCGCCGGGGATGTCGTAGCGGCCCTCGCCGCGTTCGTGCTCGGTGCGCGGCAGCAGCTTCAGGCCCGCCAGCAGCGCGATCAGCGCGACGGGCACGGGCAGCAGCATCGTCAGCCGCCAGCCGGCCTCGGTGAGCAGACCGGAGAAGACCAGTCCCATCGAGTAGCCGGTGGCGCCGCAGGTGGTGTAGATGGACAGGGCCCGGTTGCGCAGCGGGCCCTCGGGAAACGTCGTGGTGATGATCGACAGGCCGGCCGGGGCGGTGAAGGCGGCGCTGAGGCCCTTCACGAAGCGGCTGGCGATCAGCAGCGGACCGGAGTCGACGAGTCCGCCGAGCAGTGAGGCGAGGGCGAAGACACCCAGGGCCACCAGGAAGACCTGACGCCGGCCCAGCAGGTCGGCGGCGCGTCCGCCGAGCAGCAGCAGTCCGCCGTAGCCCAGGATGTAGCCGCTGACGATCCATTGCAGGGACGAGGTGGACAGGCCCAGGTCGGCGCCGATGGACGGCAGGGCGACGCCGACCATCGACACGTCCAGCGCGTCGAGGAACATGGCGGCGCAGAGCACCAGCAGGGTGCCCCACAGCCGGGGTGTCCAGCGCACCTCGGTCGCGGGGGTGGTGAGCGGAGAGGTCATGGACGGGACACTACATGCGCACGCATTGAATGCAAGCGCATTTAATGACGGTGCAACAAAGCGGAATTTCTGCTACGGTGCCGACATGGCGGCGAAGAAGGCCGAGCAGGCGCTCGTGGAGCAGTGGCGGGGCATCCTCGCACTGCACGCCCGCACGCAGTGGGAACTCGACCGGGCGTTGCACGGGCATGGTCTGTGCGCCAGTGACTTCGAGGTGCTCGACGTGCTCGCCGAGGGCGAGACGCCGAAGAGCCGCCCCAGCTACCGCGTGCAGGAGATCTCCGAGCGCGTCCACCTCAGCCAGAGCGCGCTGTCGCGGTTGATCGCCCGGCTGGAGAAGGACGGGCTGGTCAGCCGCGGCATGTGCCCGGAGGACCGGCGCGGGGTCCGGGTGTCCCTGACGGAGAAGGGGCGCGCCCTGCACGGCGAGGTGCTGCCGGTGCAGCGGGCGGTGCTGACCCGGATGCTGGCCGAGGAGGCGCAGGACTGAGGACGGGCGCCCCGCGCCCTACGGAGAGTGCTCCGCCCCGTGCCCCACGGCGGGTGCCCGCCTCGCGCCCTGCCACGAGTGCTCCGCCCCGTGCCCTGCCACGAGTGCTCCGTCCCGTGCCCCACGGCGGGTGCCCGCCTCGCGCGCAGGGCCGAGTGAGCGCGTGCCGGGCCGCGGGGCTCGGTGCGGTCCCGGCGTCAGATGCCCGACCGCTCCCGCCACAGCGCGGCCAGCGCGTGGTCGCCGGTCACGGTCGGCAGGGGGAGCCGGTTCCACAGTGCGGCGTACAACTCCGGTGCCAGACCGGAGAATTCGCAGTCGGCTTCCCCGGTGTCGTCCCGCGTGGTCACCGGCGGCTCGGCCGACAGCCGTACGGTCCACACCGCGTCCACGTCCGTGGCGCGCACCCGCAGCACCCGACGCTCCTCGGTGCGGACCCGGCTGCGGGTACGGGCGTGGAAGCCGCGCAGCAACTCGTCGATGCCGTCCGCCGCGATGTCCGCGGCCACCGGGTTCGGCGTACCGCCCGCCGCCGACTCGGCGTCCAGGCGGTGCACGGTCGTCTCGTGCACCTGACGGCGGGCCCAGAAGGCGAGCGGCGACGGCGCGGGCAGGAACGCCCAGCACGCCACGTCGGGCTTCGCCGCGGCGAGGGTGTCGACGAGGTGCCGGTGGCTGTCGCGGTACCAGGCCACCAGCGCGGCGCCGTCGAGGTCCGGAAGATCACCGAGGGGGCGCGGCGCGGGGTGTTCGTCACGGACGTAACCGGCGGCCCAGCGGTGCACCGTGCCGGTGTGCCGCAGCAGGTCACTGACCTGCCAGCCGGGGCAGGACGGCACCTGGGCTTCGGTGCCGGCCCGTTCGGCGGCCGCGGCGAGCAGGCCGCCCTCCTTGTCGAGCGTCTCGAAGAGCCGGTCCGTCGCCGGTGAGCTGAGTTCCATGCGGGCGAGTCTGCCGGATGGAGTGGGCTGGAGGGCAAGGGGGTTTCCGCGCCCTGTCCGCCGGGCCGCGGCCACCCCTATGCCGTGACGCGCCGCGTCACGCATCCGATCAGCGCGGCCAGGGCGGCGAGCGCCGCGACGCTGGTGAGCGCGGCGGACAGGGAGAACCAGTCGGCCAGGAAACCGATCGCCGGCGGGCCGAGGAGCATGCCGCCGTAGCCGAGCGTGGAGGCGACGGCGACGCCGCTGGGCCCGGCGACGGCGCCCGCCCGCTCCACGGCGACCGGGAAGAGGTTGGCCAGGCCGAGGCCCGCGACCGCGAAGCCCAGCAGCGCCGCCCAGAGCGCGGGGGCCAGCGAGCCGAGCAGCATGCCGGCCGCGGCGATGGCACCGCCCGCCACCACGGTGCGGGTGCGGCCCAGTCGCTCCAGCAGCACCGTGCCGCTCAGCCGTCCCACGGTCATGGCGAGCGCGAAACAGGAGTAGCCGATGGCCGCGACTCCGGCGGAGGCGTCGAGGTCCTGCTCCAGATGCAGGGCGCCCCAGTCGGCCAGCGCGCCCTCGCCGTACGCCGTGCACAGCGCGATGAGCCCGAAGACGATCACCAGGGCACGAGTGCGGGTGTGGGCGGCCGGGCGCGGCGAGGCCTCCGGGCCGGTCGCGCGCTCGCCGTCGCCGGACGGCAGCGGCCGCCGTACGTCGTCACCGGAGGGCACGGGTCGCCGCACGTCGTCACCGGACGACAACGGTCGCCGCACGGCGTCATCGGACGACAACGGTCGCCGTTCGCCGTCGTCCGACGGCTGCGGCTGTCGTACGGCGTCGTCCGAGGCCGCCGGTGGCCGGTGGCGCAGCAGGGTCGGTCCCGCCAGCGCGGTGACGAGGAGGCCGACGAGGGTCAGCCCCAGGAGGTGGTGGGTGGGCGAGAGCGATCCCGCGACCAGCGCGCCCAGTCCCGCGCCGAGCATGCCGCCGAGGCTGAAGGCGGCGTGGAAGGTCGGCATGATCGGCCGGCGCAGGGCGGCGACCAGGTCGACGGCCGCGCTGTTGAAGGCGACGTTGATCCCGCCGTACGCCGCCCCGAACACCAGCAGCACCGCGCCCAGTGCGAGCGCGGAGTGGGTGAGCGGCGGCAGGGCGACGCTGAGGGAGAGCAGTACGGCGCAGACGACGGTGACCTGGTGGTTGCCGAACCGGCGGCACAGGCGGCCGGTGAGGATCATCGTCACGACCGCGCCCGCGGAGACCCCTAGCAGGGCGAGGCCCAGGGTGCTGGGGGAGGCGCCGGTCTGCTCCTTGACGGCGGGGATGCGGACGACCCAGCCCGCGAAGATGAAGCCGTCGAGTGCGAAGAAGATGGTCAGGGCGGTGCGGAGGCGGGTGAGGTCGGCGTGGGGGCCCGGCACGGCGCTGTGCGATCGGGTTTTGTTTATTAGCGGCACAAACTCAGGCTAAGAGCGGGACAAGCCCGGGGCAAGGGCGCGGCAGCCGGGCGCGGTGGTGGCCGGAGGGCGGCCGTTTGTGGGGATGTAACGCGCACATGGCGCCGCCGCGAAGCTGCGATGGCAATGACCTTCGGACGAAGCTCCTTGCTTGACCGCTGATTTGAGCCGTCGTTAGGTTCTGCCGCATGCGGATTTTCGATCGCTTTCACCAGCGGCGGGCCGTCGATCTCATGCGGATCGCCACCGCGGTGTGTCGCTGAACTCCTCAGCCGTTCACCGCCTCGGTCACCCCGCTTCTCGCTCCGGCTGCCGCACCGCCTGCCCGGCATCGAGCCGACCGCCGACCGGCTCGACGGGCCGGTACCCCGCGAACTCGGCGGGAGCAGTGGCGAGCGCGTCCCTTCCGCACCGCGTACCAGTGCATCTCCCCGCGCGACGCGACCACTCCGGACTGCCGCGCCCGGCCGCCCCCACCCCGGCCGTCCCTCCGCCTTCCATACCGCTCCCACCTCGCTCAAGGAGAACGCATGAGCCCGCTCAGATCCCGCACGGCCCTCGCCGCCCTGGGCGCGGCGGCGCTGCTGACCGCGACCGCCGCCGTCCCGCAGGCCGCCGCCGCACCGGCGGCCCGGACGGCCACCGCCCTCACCTGGTACGACGTCACGGCCGAGACCGTCGCGGCGGCCGGCGCGCCCACCCAGGTCACCAACAGCCGCACCTGGGCCATCGGCTGGCTCGCGGCGGCCCGCGCCACCCGCGCCGTCCCCGAGGGCGTGCAGCGGCGCGCCTACCAGGAGGCGGCGCTCGCCTCCGCCGTCCACCGCGCCCTGGTGACCCTCGCCCCGGCCCGCACCGAGCAGCTCGACGCCCGGCTGAAGGAGACCCTGGACGCCGTCCCGGACGGACCGGCGGAGGACCGCGGGGTCGCGGCGGGCAAGCGGCAGGCGGACCTCCTCCTTGCCGGACGCAGCGGCGACGGCCTGGACCCGGCCTCCGTCAACGCGCCGTACACCGTGCGGCCCGCGGCGCCCGGCGTCTGGCAGCCGACCCCTCCCGCCTACGCCCCCGCCGCGCAGTACGGCAACCGGCTGGCCAAGCCGTTCGCGCTCACCGCGCCCAGCCAGTTCCGGCTCGGCCCGCCGCCCGCGCCGGCCTCCGCGGAGTACGCGGCCGACCTCGCCGAGGTGCGGGCGTACGGCGCCGTGGACAGCACCCGGCGCAGCGCCCACCAGACGGAGACCGCGACGTTCTGGCTCGGCTCCTCCCTCACCCTCTACACCGAACCCCTCCGGGTGGCGCTCGCCCGCGGCGAGCAGGGAGTCGCCGGCCAGGCGCGGCTGGTCGCGCTCTTCCATGTCGCGCTGGTGGACACGCAGATCGCCACCTCCGACACCAAGTACGCCTACGAGCGGTGGCGTCCCGTCACGGCGATCCGCACCGGCGCCATCGACCCGGACCCGGCGTGGACACCGCTGCACACCACCCCCGCGCACCCGGACTACCCGAGCGGCCACAACACCTACTCGGGCGCCGCGGAGGCCGTGCTGAGCGCGCTCGTCGGCCCGCGCACCGCCCCGTTCGACCTGACCAGCCCCACCGCACCCGGTGTGACCAGGACGTACACCAGCTGGAAGCAGCTCTCCGACGAGAACGTGGACGCCCGCGTCCTCTCCGGCATCCACACCCGCTCGGCGGACGAGGCGGGCATCACCCTGGGCAAGAGGGTCGCCCGGTACGTCCTCGGCGACGCGGGACGGCTGCTGTCGGCCCGCTGATTCACACGGCCCTCGCCGCGTACGCCCGGACGTCGGCGTCCGAGTCCGTCGTGGCGCCGGACAGCGCCGCTCGGATCTCCTCGGTGGGGCGGTGGCGGGCCAGTGCCCGCACCGCCGCCTTGCGGACGTCCGCGTTCGGGTCGGCGAGGGCCTTGGCGAGGGCGGGGACGGCCGGGCCGGGGTCCGCGACGCCCAGGGCGGCGGCGGCCCCGGCCCGCACCTGCCAGGCCGGGTCGGCGAGGGCCGCCTCGGCGCGGGCGGCGAGGGGCGCGGGGCAGCCGGCGGTGCCCAGCGCCTCGTAGGCCGCCGCGCGGACCAGGGCGTCCGGGTCGTCGAGGAGCCCGGCGAGGGCCGGGTGCGGGACGCCGGGTCCGCCGGCGGCGACGGTGGCCAGGCCCTTGGCGATGGTGACGCGGACCTCGCGGGACGGCTCGGCCGTCGCCGCCCGGGCCAGTTCGTCGGCGGCGTCGACGGACACCAGCGCCCGCACCGCCTCGGTCCGGACACCGAGGTCGGGGTCGGGCAGGCAGCGGGCGTACAGCCCGGCGTCGCCGAGCCGCAGCGCGCGCAGGACGTCCAGCGCGGCGGCGCGGACGACGGGGTCCGCCTCGGTCAGCGCGGCGGCGAGGCCGTCCCGCAGGGCGGGTTCCGGCGTCAGCGTCTCGACCAGTTCGCGCAGCGAGGCGGCCGCGGCCGCGCGCACACCGGCGTCGGTGTCGGCGAGCGCGGCGGCCAGGGCGGGCCCGGTTCCCGGCGGCACGGTCTCCGTCAGGACGGTGACGGCCGTACGGCGCACGGTGGGGTCCTCGTCCGCCAAGTAGGGCGCCAGCGCGCCGAGTTCGGGCTCGGTCTCCGCGAGGGCGAGCAGGGTGAGCAGGCGGGGTGTGGTCGGTACGGACCGATCCGTGCCGGGGCCGGCGGAGGCGTCCGTCGCGGTGGGCTCCGGGCGCCGCGCCACCGGTGCCGCCTCCCGCGCCCCGGCCGTCGCCACCTGCTCCGGGTGCACCTCGCCGAGGTGCCGGGAGGGCCCGCCGACCGGGTCGAAGCCGTCGACGGGGATGAGGTAGGGGGCCACCGGCCGGGCCGTGAACTCCATGGTCCCGGCCGCCGACTTGCGCAGGTCCAGGTGGTGGAACCAGGACGCGTCGTCGCGCTCGGGGTGGTCGAGGCGGTCGTGGTAGAGGCCCCAGCGGGACTCCGTGCGGGCGAGGGAGGCGCGCGCGGCCATCTCGGCGCAGTCACGGATGAAGGTGACCTCGGCGCAGCGCATCAGCTCGTGCGGGGTGCGCGCGCCCATCGCGGCGATGTCGGCGCGCATCCGCTCGAAGGCCTCCAGGGCGAGGGAGAGCCGGGCGCCCGACTTCGGCGGTGCCACGTAGTCGTTCACGAAGCGGCGCAGCTTGTACTCCACCTGGGGCTGCGGCGGGCCTTCCGGGTGGCGCAGCGGGCGGTAGATCAGCTCGTGCGCCTCGCGGAGCTGGTCCGCGGGCAGTTCGCCGGCGAACGCCGAGTACCGGGCCGCGTCCGCGCCCGCCAGGTCGCCGAAGACGAACGCGCCGATCATGTAGTTGTGCGGCACGCAGGCCAGGTCGCCGGCCGCGTACAGCCGGGGGACGGTCGTACGGGCGTGGTCGTCCACCCGTACGCCCGACGCCGAGTGGCCGCCGCACAGGCCGATCTCGGAGATGTGCATCTCGACGTCGTGGGTGCGGTAGTCGTGGCCGCGGCCCGCGTGGAAGGTGCCGCGCGTCGGCCGTTCCGTGGAGTGCAGGATCGACTCCAGCGCCGCGACCGACTCCTCGGGCAGATGGCTCAGCTTGAGGTACACCGGGCCCCGGTCGGAGGCGACCTCCGCCGCGAACTCCGCCATCATCTGCCCCGACCAGTAGTCGGAGTCGACGAACCGCTCGCCGTGCCGGTTGACCTGGTAGCCGCCGAACGGGTTGGCGACGTAGGCGCAGGCGGGACCGTTGTAGTCCTTGATCAGCGGGTTGATCTGGAAGCACTCGATACCGGTCAGCTCGGCGCCCGCGTGGTACGCCATCGCGTAGCCGTCGCCCGCGTTCGTCGGGTTCTCGTAGGTGCCGTACAGATAGCCGGAGGCGGGCAGGCCGAGCCGGCCGCAGGCGCCGGTGGCGAGGATCACGGCACCCGCCCGGACGGTGACGAACCGCCCGCTGCGGGTGTTGAACCCCGCGGCCCCGACGGCCCGGCCCTCCGCGGTCAGCACACGCACCGGCATCACACGGTTCTCGATCCGGATCCGCTCCCGCATCTCCCGCCGCCGCAGCTGCCGGTAGAGGACCTTCTTGACGTCCTTGCCCTCCGGCATCGGCAGCACGTAGGAGCCGGAGCGGTGCACCTGCCGGACCGCGTACTCGCCGTGTTCGTCCTTCTCGAACTTCACGCCGTACGACTCCAGCCGCCTCACCATGTCGAAGCCGCGGGTGGCGGTCTGGCGGACGGTGGACTGGTCGACGATGCCGTCGTTGGCGCGGGTGATCTCGACGACGTAGTCGTCGGGCTCGGCACGGCCGGGCACGACCGCGTTGTTGACGCCGTCCATGCCCATGGCGAGCGCGCCGGAGTGCCGGACGTGCGCCTTCTCCAGCAGCAGGACGTCCGCCCCGTGCTCGGCGGCGGTCAGCGCCGCCATGGTGCCGGCGGTGCCGCCGCCGATGACGAGGACGTCGCAGGAGAGTTCTTCGGCGTCGGTGAGGGCGGGGATCTCCACCAGAGGGCCTTTCGGGAGCCGTGGGCGGTCGGGAAGCCAGGGAAGCCAAGGGAGGTCGGGAAGTCGGCGGTCGGGAAGCCGGGCGGACAGGAGGCCGGGCGGTCAGGAGGCGAGGGAGGTGAGGATGTCGCGTCGCAGCGCGACGCGCGCCAGGTCGTCGTGCGCCGCGCGGTCGCGGGGGCGCGGCACCTCGCGTACGGCGCTCAGGGAGCCGGAGCCGAGCAGCGCCACCCGGTCGCCGAGGAACAGCGCCTCGTCCACGTCGTGGGTGACGAAGACGACGGTCGCGCCGGTGCCGCGCAACACCTCCACCAGCAGGTCCTGCATACCGGCGCGGGTCTGGGCGTCCAGCGCGCCGAACGGTTCGTCCATCAGCACGGCACGCGGCGCACCCGCCAGGGCGCGGGCCAGCTGCGCACGCTGGCGCTGGCCGCCGGAGACCCGGTGCGGCAACTGCCCGGCCTGCTCGGCGAGTCCGACACGGGCCAGCCACGCCGCCGCCTGGGCACGGCGCTCGGCGCGCGGCAGCCGCTGGACGGCGAGCGGCAGTTCGACGTTGCCGCGCAGGGTGCGCCACGGCAGCAGGGCGTCCTCCTGGAAGACCAGGGCGCGGTCGGCGGCCGGCCCGGTGAGGGGCCGCGCGTCCTGGGTGACCTCGCCGGCGAGCGGGGCCAGCAGCCCGGCCAGCGTGCGCAGCAGTGTCGACTTGCCGCAGCCCGAGGCGCCGACGACGGTGAGGATCTCGCCGGGGGCCACGCGAAGGTCCACGGCGTCCAGCACCGGCGCCCCCGGCCGGCCCAGGACGGCGCCGCGCAGGGTGAGCGCGGCACCGGTGCGGGAGACGGAACGGACGTCAGACGAGCTGGTCATGGGGCACGTCCTCCTTGGCCGCGAGGCCGGTAGGGGCGGGCGTGGCGGCGCCGCGCGGGCGCCGCCGGGAGCGCGCGGCCGGGACGTACGAGGTGCGCGGCAGCCAGCGCGTCAGCCGGCGGCCCAGCAGTTCCACCGCCGTCGAGGTGAGCCAGCCGAGCACACCGATCGTGACCATGCCGACGAACACACCGGGGTAGTCGACGACCGTGTAGTCCTGCCAGGTGCGGTAGCCGACGCCGTACTGGCCGGAGATCATCTCGGCGGAGATCACGCAGATCCACGACACGCCGATCCCGACCGAGAGACCGCCGAACACACCGGGCAGGGCGCCCGGCAGCACGACCGAGCCGAGGATCCGCCACCGGCCTCCGCCCATCGTGCGCACCGCCTCCTCCCACACCGGCGTCAGCGCGCGCACCGCGTGCCGGGTGGAGACCAGCACCGGGAAGAACGCGGCGGTGAAGGTGATGAAGACGATGCCCTGCTCGTTGGAGGGGAAGAGCAGGATCGCGACCGGCACCAGGGCGATCGCCGGGATGGGGCGGACCACTTCCAGCAGCGGGCCGAGCAGGTCCTCGGCGAGCCGGGAGCGGGCCACGAGCACGCCCCCGGCGACACCGAGCAGGGCGGCCAGCAGGAAGCCGCTGAGGATCCGGGTCAGGCTGTCGGTGAGGTCCGTCCAGTAGTCCGGCCCGGCCAGCCGGTCGGCGAAGGTGCGGGCCACATCGGTGACCGTGGGGAACTGCGAGAACCGCAGCCACAGATCGATGTCCCGGGCGGTCAGCAGCTGCCACAGGCCGAGCGCCGCCACCAGCGACAGGGCCCGCAGCGCGTACCGGGTCACGAGGCGCGCTCCAGGGCGTCGGCGTACGTGATCACCCGGGCGCCGTCGTGGCCGTCGACGTACTCCCGCGCGGTCTGCGGGGCGACGAACGGCAGCAGCTTCGTCCCGTCGGCCACCCACACCGCCTTGTCGGCGAACCACAGGGTGCCCGTGGTGGCGTCGGGGACGTACGCGGCGCGGACACCGTCCTCGTGCCGCGCGACATGGGCCAGCAGCTCGGCGGGCCGTCCGAAGGAGCGGGTCTCGCTCGCGCCCTCGGTCCACACCTCGCTCCGGGCGGGCGGGGGAGTGGCGGCGAGCCGCCGGGCGTAGTCCGCGCCGAGCGCCTTGCGGACGTGGCTGTCGTCGACGAACGCGTCCACGTCCACGTCGCCGGTCAGCTTCGCGGACTTCAGGACCGCCACGTCCTCCTTCAGCGCGGCGACCAGCTGCGGTTTGACGGCCGGGTCGAAGGTGGCGATGCCGTGGGCGCCGTTGTAGAGGTACACCACCTCCGCGGGCAGTCCGGTGGCCTCGGCGACCTTCTCGGCGGCGGCCACCGGATGGTCGTCGAGATAGTCGGTGGCCCGCGCCTGGGCCTTCAGGAACGCCTCCAGCACGGCCGGGCGCCGCTCGGTGAAGTCCTCGCGGGCGGTGACGCCGTGGAAGGTGGCCAGATTCAGCCGCGCCCCGTCGTACAGCGCCTTCGCCTTGCCCTGGTGGACCAGCAGGCCCGGCCAGGCGACGAACTGCGACAGCGCGTCGGCACTGCCCGACGCCAGGGCCGAAGCGCCCACGGCGGGCTGCTGGTTGAGCTTCTCGATGTCCTCGTTCGGATCGAGTCCGGCGCGCTGGAGGGCACGGACCAGGGTGCCGTCGGCGGCGGAGCCGACGCTCGTCGAGACCTTCCTGCCCTTCAGGTCCTTCAGCGAGGAGAGGTCCGAGTCCGGCGCGGTGACGACGGTGTTGAGGCCGCCGCGCAGGTTGTAGCCGGTGACCGACACCAGATGGGTGGGCCGGCCGAGTTGCTTGCCGCGGGCCGCGTTGAGCAGCAGCGGGAAGTCGCCCATCGAGCCGATGTCGATCTTCCCGGCCGTCATCTGGGCGGTGATGGGGGCACCGGTGGCGTAGTCCTGCCAGACGACCTTGTATGTCCGGCCGTCGCCGAGGGAGTTCAGCTGCTGCTCGAAGTAGCCGAGGGAGCGCAGCAGGGTGCCCGCGGTGACGGTGTTGATGGTCTTGGACTGGTAGCCGACGGTGACGGTGACCGTGGAGCCGTCTCCGGCCTCGGCGCTGCCGCCGCAGGCCGTCAGCGGGAGGAGCAGGGCGGCCGCGGCGGCTGCCGCTGTGTGCTTCTTCATGGGAGTTCGGGGCCTTTCACCGGAGCAGGTAGGGCATGTTGACCGTGACGGCTCCGGTGGGACAGCGGGCCGCGCACGGGCCGCAGTACCAGCACTCGTCGACGTGCATGTACGCCTTGCCGTTGCGCTCGTCGATGGCGAGGGAGTCCAGCGGGCACATGTCCACACAGAGCGTGCAGCCGTCGATGCACTTCGACTCGTCGATGGTCACGGGCACGTCGGCCCGCTGGGGCGCCAAGGGCATGGCTGTCTCCAGGAAAGGGGTGCGGTGGGGTGCGGTGGGAGCGGGGCGGGGTCAGAGGGTGCGGTGCAGCAGGCCGCTCATCGTGATGCGGTCGCCGCGGAAGCGGATGAACTCCAGGTCCACGGGGCGGCCGTCGGCGAGGTGGGTGAGGCGTTCCAGCATCAGGACGGCCGCACCGCGCGGGGCCTCCAGAACGGTGGCGGAGTGCGCGTCCGCGTTCACCGCCTCCAGGCTGATCTCGGCGTGGCCGAGCCGGCTGCCGGTGTGGGCCTCCAGGAGCCGGAAGATGTCGGTGTTCTCCAGGTCCTCGCCCAGCAGGGCGGCACCGATGTCCAAGGGGATGTAGGTGAGGTCCAGCGACAGCGGCAGGCCGTTGAGGCGACGCAGCCGCTCGATGTACAGGACGTCGGTGCCGGAGCGGACCCGCAGCCGCTCGGCGACCGGCGCGGGAGCGGCGACGGGGCCCACCGTGCGGACCTCGTTGGTGACGCGGCCGTGTTCGTGCAGCGTCTCCGCGAGGCCCATCAGGCGGTCGAGGCCGTGCGGGTACTTCTGTGCGACGACCACCGTGCCGACGCCGGGCAGCCGTTCCACCAGGCCTTCCGCGCGCAGCAGATCGAGGGCCTGGCGGACGGTGTTGCGGGAGGCCCGGTAGTCGGCGGCGAGGGTCGACTCGTGGGGCAGGGTGCCGGCCGGGAAGCCGCCGCCGAGGAGCTGGTGGCGGAGGAGGTCGGCGAGCTGGCGTGCCTGGTCCGCGCGCAGCCGGCGCCGCGTGCGATGAGCGGCAACGGTGGGCGCGCCCTGGCCGACGTGGTCTCGGATGCGGTCGGTGGGCATGGGCTGGACCCTAGCGGCGGGCCGGACGCAGTGGTGTTGCCGAAGTGTTGCGCCACCTGACGTACCCCCAGGCGCGGCGCTGACCTGCGGTTTCTTCAAGCGGGGCGGAAGATCTGCCAGCCTGTCGCCGGGCCGCGTACGCCGAGCCGAGTACCGGTGGTCACTCCCGCCGTCGGACGTCCCCGCCGCCTGTTCCCGGCACCGTGAGGAGGGTGAAACTCAGCCGACCCGCACGCCGGGCCTTCCTCGTCGTCCATGTGGCCGCCTCCGCGAGCTGGCTCGGGCTCACGCTCGGGCTGCTGGCCCTCGGGACCACCGCGGCCACCACCGGGTCCGCGGTGGCCGTGGAGGCCTCCGTGCGGGCCATGAAACTGTTCGCCGACTGGCTGCTGCTGCCCGTCGCGTTCCTCACCCTGCTGAGCGGGCTGGTGCTGTCGCTGGGCACGGTGTGGGGGCTGGCGCGCCACCGGTGGGTCGTCACCAAGTTCTGGCTGACCCTCGCCACGACCACCGCCACGGTCTTCGCGCTCCGTCCGGGCGTGGACGCGGCGGTCGCCGCCGTCGGCGCCGGGCAGCCGCTGCCGGACGCCGGTGATGTGCTGTTCGGGCCGGTCGTCTCCCTCACCGCCTACGTCTTCATGACCGCGATCTCGGTCCTGAAGCCCTGGGGGCCCACCCGGCGCGGGCGGGCGGCACGGGCGGCCGGCCGCGGCGGGCCGGCTGCCGAAGACGTCCGGCAGCCGGCCTGACCGTGCTCGACTCGGCCGTGCTCGATCTGACCGTGCCCGGTCCGGCCGTGGTCGATTCGGCCGTGCTCGTGGGCGAGGTGTCAGCGGGCGCCCGTCCAGTTGTGGGCGACGTCCACGACGACGCGGTCGGTCAGCTGTGTCACCTTGAACGGCAGCCGGGCCCGCACACCCAGCCCGAACTGCGTGTCGCCCTCGAAGCTGCCGGCGAAACGGGTGTCGCGGAAGGTGCGGTATCCGGTGACGTCCACGCCCGGCAGCGGGCGGCCCACCCGGCCGGGGTAGGTGGGGGCGCCGGTCTCGGGGGCGTAGGCGGGCGCCGCGACCCGTATCTCCAGGACGGCGCCGCCGCCCACGGGGATGGGACGGCCCGATCCGTCCTGATGGAGGCGGTCGACGTAACCGACCCGGTAGCCGACGTTCTCACCGGCCCCGGGAACGCTGATGACCAGCCGGTCGAAGCAGGCGTGGCGGCCCGCCCTGGTGTTCGTCACCGACGCCGAGGTCGCGTCCGCGTCGGTCTTGTCACGGCTGCCCCAGCCGGTGGGGCAGGCCGTCTTCTGCGTGCCGGTGGGCGCGACGGCCTCAGCTGGCCCCGCCGCCACCGCAAACGTGGCACCCATGAGCGCGAGTGTCGCCCATGCTGTTCGAGTTCGTCCCATTGTGTTTCCCGAAGTCGCTTGTGTATCCCGGAGTCGCTTGTGTTTCTCGAAGTCGCTTGTGCTCGCTGAAGTCGCTGGTGTCCGCTATCTGGTGAGACTGCCGGGATGCGGGAATGGTTGCGGTCGGTCGGGAAACGAACCGCGCCCACCTCGCGGAGTGCGAGGTGGGCGCGTGAGCGTCGTGATCCGGTCAGGCGGTCGGGGCCGGGTACGTCGGGTACTCGACGCCGGAGACGTGCTGGACGACACGGATGACCTGGCAGGAGTAGCCGAACTCGTTGTCGTACCAGAGGTAGAGGATCGCGTTGTCGCCGTCGACCTTGGTGGCGCCGGCGTCGACGATCGAGGCGTGGCGCGAGCCGATGAAGTCGCTGGAGACCGCGTCGGGCGCCGTGGTGAAGTCGATCTGCCGCTTCAGCGGGGAGGTCAGCGAGACGTTGCGCAGGTAGTCGAGGACTTCCTCGCGGCTCGTCTCACGGCCCAGCCGCAGGCTGAGGATCGCGATCGACACGTCCGGCACCGGCACGCGGATGGAGCTGCCGGTGATCGGCGCCTTGAGGTCCGGGAGCGCCTTGGCGACCGCGGAGGCCGCACCGGTCTCGGTGATCACCATGTTGAGCGGCGCGGAGCGGCCGCGGCGGTCGGCCTTGTGGTAGTTGTCCAGCAGGTTCTGGTCGTTGGTGAACGAGTGGACGGTCTCCACGTGCCCGCGCAGCACGCCGAACTCGTCGTCCATCGCCTTCAGCGGCGGCACGATCGCGTTGGTGGTGCAGGAGGCGCAGGACAGCAGCCGCTCGTCCGGCTTGATCGTGTCGTGGTTGACGCCGTGCACGATGTTCGGGACGTCGCCCTTGCCCGGCGCGGTCAGGACGACCTTGTCGATACCGGGGCGCAGGTGCTGCGACAGACCCGCGCGGTCACGCCACTTGCCGGTGTTGTCGATGAGGATGGCGTCCTTGATGCCGTACGCCGTGTAGTCGACCTCGGACGGGTCGTTGGCGTAGATCACCTTGATGGCGTTGCCGTTGGCGACGATCGTGCTGGTCGCCTCGTCGACGGTGATCGTGCCCTGGAACTGGCCGTGGATGGAGTCACGGCGCAGCAGCGAGGCGCGCTTGACGAGGTCCTCGCCGCCCCGGCCACCGCCGCGGACGACGATGGCGCGCAGCCGCAGTCCGTTGCCGGAGCCGGCCTTCTCGATCAGCAGGCGGGCCACGAGGCGGCCGATGCGGCCGAAGCCGTAGAGGACGACGTCCCGGCCCTCGCGGCGCTCGATCTTGTTGGCGCCGGTGGCCCCGGCGACCGCCTCCGCGGTGAACTCCGCCACGGACAGGCCGCGGTCGTCGGTGCGGTAGGTGGCGGCCAGCATGCCGATGTCGATCTGCGACGGGCCGAGATCGAGCGTGGTGAGCGCCTCCAGGAACGGCATCGTCTCGGTGACCGACAGCTCCTCGCCGGCGATCTGCCGGGCGAAGCGGTGGGTCTTGAGGATGCTGACCACCGACTTGTTCACCAGGGAGCGGCTGTGGAGGAGGACGGTGACGTCCCGCTCCCGGTGCAGCTTCCCGATGATCGGGATCATCGACTCCGCGGTCTCTTCGCGGTTCTTCCAGTTGGTGAACGAGTCCTCGTTGACAGTCACAGGTCCATCTTTCGAGCTAGGCAGCGCTCAGATGATAACCAGACTTCTTCGTGGTCCTCGTAGGGGGTCCTTTCCGTAGGCACTCTTGACAGTGTGCGTACTGTTTCGCCACGTTTGAGCCTTACGGCGCAGTTCTGGGGGGAGCGGTCGACCATGCCTGACATGAGCAGCATCACGATCCACAGACCGGACGAGCTGGACGCCACGCTCATCCGTGCCTGGCACCGCGCGATGGACGAGTCACCGGAGTACGCCAACCCCTTCCTCGCCCCGGAGTTCGCGGCCGGCGTCGGCCGGTACCGGAGCGGAGCGCGGGTCGCGGTGCTGCGCGAGGGCACGGAACCCGTCGGCTTCCTGCCGTACGAGCGCACGCCGTACGGCGTCGGCCGGGCCATCGGCCTCGGCCTCTCCGACTGCCAGGCCCTCGTCCATTTCCCCGGTGTCACCTGGGACGCCCACGACCTGCTGCGCGCCTGCGGACTGTCCATCCTCGAGTTCGATCATCTCGTCGAGGAGCAGAAGCCGTTCGCCGCGCACGTCACCGGCACGTTCGCGTCCCCGGTCGTCGACCTGGAACCCGGCGACGGGGACCCCGACTACCCGAGGTGGCTGCGCGCCGCCTACCCGGGCCTGGCCAAGACGATGCTGAAGAAGGAGCGCCGCCTCGGGCGCGACCTCGGCGAGGTGCGGTTCGTCCACGACGAGCGCGACCCGCGGATGCTGCGCCGGCTGATGGCCTGGAAATCCGCGCAGTACCGCAGGACCGGTCGGATGGACCGGTTCTCCCGCCCCTGGATCGTCGGCCTCACCGAGCACCTGTTCCAGCTGCGCGAGGAGTACTTCACCGGCGTCCTCTCCGTGCTCTACGCCGGTGACCGCCCGGTCGCAGCCCACTTCGGACCCCGGTCACGGACCGTGTCCGCCGCCTGGTTCACCGCCTACGACCCCGAGCTGCGCTACTACTCGCCCGGCCTGATGATGCACCTGCGGATGGCCGAGGCGGCCCGCCGCGACGGCGTGCGGGTGATGGACTTCGGGCGCGGCGACAAGGAGTACAAGGACTGGCTCAAGACCCGCGAGCTGCGGGTCGGCGAAGGCTTCGTGACCCGTCCGCACCCGGTCGCCGCGGCCCACCGGCTCTGGCGCCGGCCGGTGCGCGGCCTGCGCAACACGGTGCTCGCCCACCCCGGCCTGCGCCGGCCGGCCGACCGGCTGCTGAAGACGGTCGGCACCCTGCGCACCGGCCGCACGCCGTCCGACGCGACGGCGACCCGCGCGCACTAGCGGTCCCGCCCGTCACCTCCCCACTGCTCCTTCCTGTCGCGCCTTCCTGCTTCCCACCCTGAAACGGCTTCTACGGAAGAGGTGACGATGCCGTACGGCTCGCGGCTCGCCGCGGAGATGACACGGCGGCTGGGACGCGCATGCGTCTACACCCCCTCGGCCCGACTGGCCCTCTACCTGGCCCTGCGACGCTGGTGCCGGCCCGGCGGCCGGGTGCTGATGTCCCCGGTCAACGACGACGTGATCCTCTTCGTGGTGCTGGCGGCGGGCCTGCGGCCCGTGCACGCGCCGGTGAACGTGTGGGACGGCAACATCGATCCGGACGCCGTACCCGAGTCCACCTGGCACACCGTCGACGCCGTCCTGACCACCAACCTGTACGGCATACCGGACCGCGTCGCGGAGCTGCGCCGCCGCTGCGACGCGCTGGGCATCCCGCTGATCGAGGACGCGGCGCACGCGATCGGCACCCACGTGGGCGGGCAGCCCGTCGGCAGCTTCGGCACCGCGGCCGCCTTCAGCCTGTCCAAGCATGTCGCGGCGATGGCCGGCGGCTTCCTCGCCGTCGACGACGCGCGCACCCGGCGCGAGCTGGAGCTGCTGCGCGACGACCTGCTGGTGCCGCGCCGGCTGCGCGCCGACCTCGCCACCACCCTGCGGCCGCTGGCCCGCTCCACCGTCCGCACCCTGCACCTCGTACGCCCCGTCTGGCGCTCCATGCGGCGCCTCGGCCTGCTCGAACGCGACGACTTCCGGATGGCCCTGCACGCGCCCCGGCTCACCGGCTCCGCCCGCGAGGCACCCAGCCTCACCGCCTACGACCCCTGGGTACGCGTCGACCTGCACGACTACCGGGCCCGCCACGGCGCCCTGCTGCGCGGCCAGCTCCAGCTGCGCATGGCCCGGCTCGACGGCGACTTCGACCGCCGCAGGGCCGGTGTCTCGCTGCTGTCCGACAGCGCCTGGTCCTCACCGGCGCTGCGCGGGCTCACCGCCCACGACGGTGTCCAGCCGCTGTTCCGGGTACCGCTGCTGGTCCGCGACCGGGACAGGCTCGTGGAGCGGCTGGTCGACCACGGCGTCGTCGCCGGGTACATCTACGATCCGCCGCTCGACGACTACGCGGGCGCCGAGTTCGTCGACCCGTCACCCGATCCCTCCGCCGCCCGCTGGTTCGCCTCCCACGTCCTGCCGGCCGATCCGCTGCTGGCCCGCACCATCAGCGGCGCCCTGAGGAAGGAACGCGCGGCGTCCGCCCGGCCGGGCCTTCCCGACCCGGTCGAGGACGCCGCTCCGCCCGCCTCACTGGGACGCACGGGCACCGATTGACAGCCCTCACGAGGGGTACTGCGGCGCGCATGGCCGGAATCGAACTCAAGAGCTCCGCATTCGACGATCACGCTGTGATCCCGCGCCGGTACGCCAAGGAGGGGGAGAACGTCTCCCCGCCGCTGACCTGGTCCGGAGTGCCGCAGGAAGCGGTGGAACTGGCCCTGGTGTGCGAGGACCCGGACGCCCCGTCGGGGACCTTCATGCACTGGCTGGTGACCGGCATCGACCCCGACACCGACGGACTGCCCGCGGGCGGCACCGGCCCCGGCGGCCACCCGCACCGCAACGGCTACGGCGAACGGGGCTGGGGCGGCCCCCAGCCCCCCGTCGGCGACGACGCCCACCGCTACTTCTTCCGCCTCTACGCCCTGCCCGCCCCGGTCTCCCTCCCGGACGACGCCACCGCCGACGACGTCCACCGCGCCCTGGACCACCGGCAACTGGCCAGCGGCACACTGGTGGGGCTGTACCAGCGCTGACGCGGGGCAGGGTTGGAGGGGCCGGGGGGTGGGGAACGGAAGGGCATGAACGGGGACGGGGGGCGCCGCCGGTGCGGTGACACGGGCACGCGGGACGCCGTGGCGGCGCGAGGCGGCCCGCGGTGAGCCGGCCACGCAAGGGCGCCGGCGAGCCCGCCGACCCGACGCCCCGCTCCGACCCGGCCGCGCGGGCAGCCGGCCCGCAGCCGTCGGTGACCTCCTCCGGCCGACGCGCGGTCGCGGTCGGGCAGAACGCCCACGTGGTGATCACCGGCGACGGGAACGTCGTCAACGTCCAGCCGTTGCCTCACGAGAGGGCCGTCCCGGGTCCCGGCCTGGCCGGGGGCGATGTCGCGCTGCCCTCCGTGACCCTGCCGCCGCGCCGGGTGGCCAGGGAACGCATCCGAGGGCGCGACCGCCTCATCTCCCAGGTGGACCAGGAGGTCCGCAACCGCCTTGCCGACGGCGTCGGCGAGGGCACCGCATATGTCCTGTCCGGGTTGGGCGGCTGCGGGAAGACGACCGCGGCCCTGGAGATCGCGCACCGGCTCGCCCCCGCCATGGCGCACACCTGGTGGGTGTCCGATGCGGACGGTGACCTCCGCGGTTCGATGAAGGCTCTCGCCCTGGCCGCCGGAGCCGCTCCGCAGGAGCTGACTCCCGTGAACACCGCCGACGTGCTGTGGCAGCGGCTCGACTCGCTGACCAGGCCCTGGCTGCTCGTCCTGGACAACATGGACGACCCCGACTCGTTGCTTCAGCACTTCCGCCGGCTGCGCCCGGTGCGTGCGCCGGGCACCGTCCTGGTGACCAGCCGCAACTCGCCGGCCTGGCCGGACGCGACCGTCCTGCCCGTCGACACCCTGGACCCGGAGACCGGCGCCCGGGTGCTGATGGACCTGGCACCCCACGCGGGGGACGAACCGGCGGCCCGCCGGCTGGCCGAGCGGCTGGGAGGCCTGCCTCTCGCCCTGTACCTGGCGGGGGCGTACCTCGGGACGAGGCGTGTCAGGCAGGCGTCGGACGCCGCGGACACCTTCGACACGTACCGGCTCACCGTGAACCGGCGACTGCGGGAGGAGGACGTGACGCGCTCTCCCGGTGCGGCGCTGGACCGGGACCCGGGCCGGCGGACGATCCGCACCACCTGGGAACTCTCGCTGAGGCTTCTGGAAAGCGTGGCGGAACGTGACCGGGACAGCGGCGGATACCGCTTCGCCCGGCCTCTGCTGCGCCTGCTGTCCTGCTTCGCCCTCGCGCCGATCCCGCACCAGCAGCTCGTCGCCTCCGACGTCCTGGCGGGCAGCCCCATGTTCCGGGACATCACGCGGGACGAGCTCGACACGGCGATCGCCGGGCTCGAAAGCCTGGGCCTGGTCCGGGTGGAACAGGCCGCCGACCACGGTGCGACCGACGCCGGTGTCCGCTGGGTGCTCACGCTGCATCCCCTGGTCCGGGAGATCAACCGGCTCCATGACGATCCGGAGAACCAGGCCTCCCGGTACCTGGTCCTCGTGGTCGAGCTGCTGGCCCGGGCGACGGACCGGCTCGATCCCGGCCACCCGGGGGACTGGCCGCTGTGGCGGCACTGGGCGCCGCACTGCTCCGCGCCACTGCGGCTGCCGGGCCTCCCGGACAGTGATCCGGAGCTGCTGATCCGGGCCACCGGCCTCGCACTCGGCGCCGCTGAGTACCGCACCCACATGGGCATCTACGACGAGGCCCTCGCCGAACTGCGGTTCATCACGGACCTGCGGGCCCGCCGTCTCGGCGAGGACCACCGCGCCACCCTCGCCTCACGGGTCAGCCTGGCCTGGGCGCTCCGGGACAACGGCGAACTTCAGGCGTCCGCCGAGGAGTACGGCAAGTCGATCGAGCTGCTGGGAAGCACCGCCGTGCCCGACGACGACCCGCTGGCCCAGTCGGCCCGCGCCGGCTGGGCCCGCGTCCTGCGCGGGCTCGGAGGGTCCGCCCGCTACGCCACGGCGGAGCGGGAGCTGCGCACAGTGCTGGATATCCGCCGCCGTGACCCGGTGCGCAACGCCTGGGCCATCCTGCGCACCCGGCGCGACATCGCCACCGTCCTGCACAAGCGGGGGCTGCTCCAGGAAGCAGTCGAGGAACTGCGGGCCGTCTACAAGGAGAGCCGCGACGCGCTCGGCGAGTGGCATATCGACACCCTCAGCATCGGCACCAGCCTCGCCCGGGTGCTCCGGGACGCCGGGTGGACCGATGAGGCCGAGGAGGTCATCGAGCAGGTTCTCGAGGGCTGCGGCGAGGTGCTGGCGGACGATCATCCGAACGCGCTGGTCGCCCGGCACGAACGCGCTCGCATCCGGCGGGACCTCGGGTGGTACGCGGAGGCCGAGAAGGAGTTCGCGGGCACCTGGCCGCTCCTGGCACGCCGGTTCGGCGCCGGCCATCCGGACACGCTGGCCAGCCGGCACGAACTGGCCACGGTCCTGCATCTGTCCGGCTGCCTGGACGAGGCGGCCGGTCACTACCGCGCGGTCTGCGACGGCCTCGAGCAGAGACTCGGGACCGATCACCCGGACGCCGTCGTCTGCCGGGGCAATCTCGCGCGTGTCCTGGAGGAGACGGCACACGACGAACGGCACGGCCCGGCACAGGGGGTGGCTTTGATGATCGACGACCCACAGGACGGCGACGCCGTACCGGACTTCGCGAATCTTCGGCTGCGCGAGGCCTTCGCGTTGCCGGCGGCGGTGCTGGACCTCCCCGCCGTCCAGCGGGGCCTGCGACGATTCACCTCCCCGCGAGTGAGCAGGGGAGGCGGCGAGGCAGGGGGATACGGAGGGTTGTCCGAGTACGTCTCCGCCTCGTCGACGGGCGGGTCGTACGAGCGCACCTACCGTCCGCCCGCGCCGCGCAGGGCGGAACCCGAACCCGAGCCGCCGCGCGAGCCCGAAGCCCAGTCCCGCCGGCTGACACCAGCCGCTCGGCGCGCCGCCGACGGGCGGGAGGCGCGGGCGCTCGTCGACGTACTGATCCGGCAGGAGCGCGGCCTGCGGGTGGCCGCGCTGTGCAAGATCCGCATCGCCGCCGAGGAGGCCGGCCCCCACCTCCATCCCAGCCTGCCGCACGTGACAGCCGTGAACCTCCTTGCCGCGGTGGACGAGGAGGCCCCCGACATCATGGACGACCTCCTGCTGCACCCGGCCACCGGCCGCTGGATGGCGCACGTCCTGCGCAGGCTGGACGACGGTGAGGACGATGCGGTGGCCGTGCCGCTCTGGGTCGACCTGGGGCATCTGCACGCTCTCGCCGCCGCGGCCGGCATCCGGGCCGGGATCTCCTTCACCTGCCGCGTCCCGGTCCGCGACGGTGTCGTCCAGCTGCCCACCCTCGGGTACGCGGAGGCGGGTTTCAGCAGGCCGGAGACCGCCGTGGTGCGGGCGGAGGCGGGGGAGGTCGTCGTAGAGGTGGGGCACGGCACCGTCCCCGTGCCGGATCCGGTGGGCCGGGGGCCCTCCCGCTGGCACGAGCCGCACCGGCTGAGCGCCCGTACGGCGGCGGCGTCCTGGGCGCCGGTGCTCGACGATCTCGATCCGTTCCGGCGCCCCGACGGACCGGCGGCCCCGGACCGGCTCGCCCCCGAGCGGGCCGCCCGCTGGCAGAGGGTGGTCCAGCAGGCCTGGCGTTCGCTGATCCGCGCCGACGCCGCGCGGGCGGAGGCGATCGGGCGGGCCGTCACCGCCCTGACCCCGCTGCGCCCCGCGCAGGACGGCCGTACAGGCATGTCGCTGACGTCGACCGACGCGTTCGGCGGCGTCGTCCTCGACGACCCGAGGGACGCGGAGGAGCTCGCCGCGACGCTGGTGCACGAGTTCCGGCACATGCAGCTCGCCGCCGTCCAGCACGGCGTCACCCTGCACACCGCCGACGGGACGGCCGACCTCGGCTACGCGCCCTGGCGGGACGACCCGCGTCCCTTCGCCGGCCGTTTCCACGGTGTGTTCGCCTACCTCGGCGTGACCGAGTTCTGGTGGCGCCTCAGCGCCGCGAGCAGCACCGGCACCGCCCGGCGGCGCGCCCAGTTCGAGGCGGCCTACTGGGGCCGGGAGACCTGGGACGTGTTCACCGCGCTCCGGTCCTCCCGCCATCTCACGCGAGCGGGACGGGCGTTCATGGACGAGCTGGAGAAGGCCGCCCGTCCCTGGCGGGAGGAGGCCGGCCTCCCCGAGGACGTGGTCGCGCTCGCCACCGAGGCCGCCGCCGGGCAGCGCGTCCGCTGGCGCCTGCACCACCTCGCCGTCGACCCGCAGGACTGCGCCCGCCTCACCCACGCCTTCACCGTCGGCGCGGAACGCCCACATGTCTCCGGTGGGTTCGCCGCGCTGCGGCCCGACCCGGGGGCCCGGCTGCTGGACGCGGGGCTGCCGCTGCCGCGTGAGGCGGCGGTGGACTTCGAGGAGTTCCGGCGTGCCCGGCACACTGTCGCCGACGGGGACCCGCGCGCGTCCGACATCGCCCGCCTCCTCGGCGACCTTCCCCGGGCCACGCGCCTGGCGGTGGAGCGGATCGCCGGCGACCCCGCTCCGGCCGAGTCCTGGGTGCGTCTCGCGCTCGCCGTCCGTCGTGACGCCGAGGTGCCGGAGGCGGCGCGCAGGGCGCTGGTCCAGCGGCCGGAGCTGGTGCGCGCGGTTTATGACCGGGTGAGACGGTCCACGAACGCCGCCCCGGAGCCGATCCGCCTCGCGGCCTGGATCGACGGTCCTGGTGACCGTGAACTGCCACCCGTGGCGCACCCCTGGTGACCGCGGCCCGTCGGTCCTAGATCCGCCCGGCCCTCCGCTGCCTGCGCAGCAGCAGCGCCAGGTACAGCCCGCCGATCACCGCCGTGACCACGCCCACCGGCAACTGGGCCGACTCGTGCAGGCGTTGGGAGGCGAAGTCCGCGGCGACGACGAGGAGGGCTCCGGTGCAGGTGGCGGCGGCGAGGTTGGGGCCGGAGGCGGCGGTGAGGCGGCGGGCCAGCTGGGGGGCGATGAGGGCGACGAAGGGGATGGGGCCGGCGGCGGCGGTGGCGACCGCGCACGCCGCGGTGGCGAGGACCAGCACCAGCAGCCGGGTCCGTTGCACGGGCACGCCGAGCCCGCCCGCCACGTCGTCGCCCATCTCCAGGATCCGCAGCCGGCTCGCGGCGAGGGCGACCAGCGGCAGCACCAGCGCGAGGCCCACCGCGGCGGGCCGTACGTCCTGCCAGCCGCGGCCGTTCAGGCTGCCGTTGAGCCACACCATCGCCTGGGCGGCGTGCGCGAACCGGGCCTTGGCCAGCAGGTAGGCGTTGACGCCCTGGAGGAGGGCGCTGACACCGATGCCGACCAGCACCAGCCGGTAGCCGTGGACGCCGTGCCGCCACGCCAGCAGGTAGACCAGCACCGCGGTGAGCAGCCCGCCGCCGACCGCGCCGACGGCGATCTGCCCGCCGGTGCCGCCGGCGACCAGCACCACCAGCAGGCCTCCGGTGGCGGAGCCGTAGGTGAAGCCGACGATGTCGGGGCTGCCCAGCGGATTGCGGGTCAGGCTCTGGAACAGCGCGCCGCTCAGACCGAGCGCGGCGCCGACCAGGATGCCGGTGAGCAGCCGGGGCAGCCGGAGCCGGCCCACGATGAAGTCGGTGCGCCGGCTGCCGTTGCCGAGCAGGGTGCGCACCACGTCCGCCGGGGAGACGGTGTACTCGCCGGTGCCGAGCGCGAGCACGCCCACCGAGGCGGTGGCGGCCAGCACCAGGACGCACACGGTCACCGTGCGCACGTCCACGCGCAGCGACAGCCGGTGGGAGCGGCTGCGGACCACCCGGGCCCGGGCCGGCGCGGCCGGCGGCTCGGCGCGTTCGAGGGGCTGGGGCTCCGTCCGGGTCACGCGCCCACCACCCTGCGGTGCCGGACCAGGGCGATGAACACCGGGGCGCCGACCACCGCGGTGACCACGCCGGCGTCGAGTTCGTCGGGGCGTACGGCGATCCGGCCGAGGACGTCGGCGAGCAGCAGCAGGGCGGGGGCGAGCAGCATGGACAGCGGGAGGGTCCAGCGCTGGTCGGCGCCCACCATCAGACGGGCGATGTGCGGCACCGCGAGCCCGACGAAGACCAGCGGGCCGACGGCGGAGGTCGCCGCGCCGCACAGCAGGGTCACCGCGAGCAGCCCGAGGAAGCGGGTCCGGGTCAGGCGCGCGCCGAGGGCGCGGGCGGCGTCGTCGCCGAGCGCCAGCGCGTTCAGCGGCCGTACCAGGGTGAGCGCCACGAGCAGGCCGGCCGCGACGAACGGGGTGAGCACGGCGAGTGCCTCGTCGTCGGCCCGGGCGAGCGAGCCGACGCTCCAGAAGCGCAGCTGGTCCAGTGCCTGCGCGTCGAGCAGCATCAGGGTCTGGCCGACACCGGTGAAGACGGCGGCGATGACCGCCCCGCTCAGCGCCAGCCGTTCGGGAGTGGCGCCGCCGCGCCCACCGGAGGCCAGCGAGTACACCAGCAGCCCCGCCAGCACGGCGCCGAGCAGCGCGAACCACACCGACGCCCACAGGCTGGTCAGCCCGAACACCGACAGGGCGAGGACGGCCCCGGTGGCGGCGCCGGCGTTGACACCGAGGAGGCCGGGGTCGGCCAGCGGGTTGCGGGTGAGCGCCTGGATGAGCGCCCCGGCGACGCCGAGCGCGGCTCCGGCGGCGATCCCCGCCAGGGTGCGCGGCACCCGGACGTCCCAGATCACGGAGGCCGCGACCGAGCCGTCGTCGTGCAGCAGCGCGTTCCCGACGACGGAGAAGGGCAGTGCGCGCGAGCCGACGGCGAGGCTCAGCAACGCGGCGGTGAGCAGCAGCAGTACGGCCCCGAGGAGGGCCAGTGACCGGGTGGTGGCCCGGCGCCGGAGCGGTGCGGCGGGAGGCTCGGGGCGGGGCGTGTCCGCGTCGGGGCGGTCCTCGGCCGTCGTGGTCCCGGGCTCACCGGCCACCGTGGCCCTCCTCGCGCAGCCGGTCCGCGATCCGCCGGCCGAGCGCCTTCTTGTCGATCTTGCCGACGGAGGTCCGGGGGAAGGCGTCGAGCACTTCCACGCGGTCCGGCAGCTTGTAGGCGGCCACGCCCCGCTCGCGCAGGAACGCGGTCAGCTCCCGCAGGGCCGGGGCCGTGCCGCGCGGCACGAGGCAGGCGCAGGTGCGCTCGCCCATCGTCGCATCCGGCATGCCGACGACGGCGGCGTCGTGGACGGCGGGGTGGGCGAGGAGGTGGTTCTCCAGCTCCTCGGCGGAGATCTTGTCGCCGCCCCGGTTGATCTGGTCCTTCTCGCGTCCCTCGACGACGAGATGGCCGGAGGGCAGGACCCGCACCAGATCGCCGGTGCGGTAGTAGCCGTCGGCGGTGAAGGCGCGGCTGTTGTGCTCGGGCGCCCGGTAGTAGCCGCGCAGGGTGTAGGGGCCGCGGGTCAGCAACTCGCCGGTGGCGCCCGGCGGTACGTCGTTCCCGGCGGCGTCGACCACGCGTATCTCGTCTGCCGGGGACAGCGGCCGTCCCTGGGTGTGCAGGACGAGGTCGGCGGGGTCGTCGAGGCGGGTGTAGTTGAGCAGGCCCTCGGCCATCCCGAAGACCTGCTGGAGCGCGCAGCCGAGCGCGGGCCCGACCCGGGCCGCGGGTTCGGCGCCCAGTTTGGAGCCGCCGACCTGGAGCAGCCGTAGCGAGGAGAGGTCGGCCTCCTCCCACTCCACCGCGTCCAGCCACAGCAGGGCGACCGGGGGGACCACGGCGGTGGCGGTGACCCGCTCCCGTTCGATCAGCGCGAAGGCGTCCTCGGGGCTGGGGGTGGGGGAGAGCACGACGGTGCCGCCGGCCAGCAGGGTGCCGAGCAGTCCGGGGCAGGCGAGCGCGAAGTTGTGCGCGGTCGGCAGCACCACCAGGTAGACGGTGGACTCGTCGAAGCCGCAGACCTCGGCGCTCGCCCGGACGTTGTACGCGTAGTCGTCGTGGGTGCGCGGGATGAGCTTGGGTTTTCCGGTGGTGCCTCCGGAGAGCAGCAGCAGCGCCACATCGCCGGGGTCGGGCGCGGGCAGCGGTGCCGGCTCGGCGTCGACGGCGGCCAGCGCGGTGAACTCGGCGGGCTCCCCGTCGACCAGCACATGGGCGACGGACGGCACCGCCTTGCGCAGGGCGCGGGCCAGGACGCGGTGGTCGAAGCCGTCGTGCTCGTCCGGGATCGCGTACGCGACGGCCCCGGCCGTCTCGGCGACGTGGACGATCTCGCTCTCGCGGTGCGCGGGCAGCGTGAGCACGGGTACGGCGCCGGCCCGCAGCAGGGCGAAGAACAGCACCACGAAGGCGTCGGTGTTGGGGAGTTGGACGACCACGCGGTCGCCGCCGCCGATGCCGAGCGCTCGCAGTCCGGCCGCCGTCCGGTCGGCGCGCGTGTCGAGTTCGCCGTACGTCCAGCGGTGGCCGCCGGCGTCGACGAGGGCGGTGCGGTCCGGGTGCCGTGCGGCCCGGTCCCGCAGCAGCCGGTCCAGCGGCCGGCCCTCCCAGTAGCCTTCGGCGCGGTAGCGCTCCGCCAGTGTCGTCGGCCAGGGGACCCATCCGTCGAGCATGCTCAACTCCCGCCTGCTGATGAGGAAAGGCTTGCCTACGTGCTTCGCCGGGGTCAACCCCGAGGGGCGTGCGGAGGAGCCCGTGCGCCGTTCGGCCGCATGGCTCGACGCGATCTGGACGCGGCTTCGACGCGGAGGCTACCCTCCTTCTCGATTAGGTTAGGTTAACCTAACTCCAGGGAGGTAGGTCGTTGCTGCGTTATCGGAGCGCGGAGACGGAACTGCCGGGAGATCCCATCCCATGGGCCGCGGCCCTCGCCGAGTCGGGCCTGTTCGACCAGTACGTGATCTATGAACGCGACGGCGACTGCCGCTTCGCCGGCGGAGCGCTCGGCGAGGTGCTGGTGGACCGCTCCACCGTGCGCGCCCGCTTCGGCACCGCCACGTCGACGGCGCCCCTCGGCCCGTACCCACTGCGCCAGGTGCGGGAGTCGCTCGACGGGGCCGACATCGAGGGATGGCGGACCTACGGCTGGATGGCCTACGAGTTCGCCCATCTCCACGCCGGCCGCCCCGACCGGGCCGGCGACGCCGATCTGCTCCATGTCGTCGTCCCGCACACCGAGGTGACACTCCGCCGGCAGGGCGCACTGGTCCGCAGCGCCGACCAGGAGACGCTGGACCGCGTGCTCGCCCTGCTCTCCGCCCCGCCCGCCGAGCGGCCCGTCGCCGCCGCCCGGCCCGTGGACATCACCGACGGCGCCGCCGCCTACCCCGGACTGGTCGCCCGCGCGATCGACGAGATCCGCGACTCACCGACCGGACTCCAGAAAGTCATCCTCTCCCGGTCCGTCCCGGTGTCCTTCCCCGTCGACTTCGTCGGCACCTATCTGCACGGCCGGGCCCACAACACCCCGGCCCGCTCCTTCCTGCTGCGCCTCGGCGGCCGCCGGGTGGCGGGCTTCAGCCCCGAGACGGTCGTCGAGGTCGCGGCGGACGGAGAGGTCGTCACCCAGCCGCTCGCCGGAACCCGCGCCCGGGGCCTCGGGGCGCGCGAGGACGAGCGGCTGCGCGCCGAACTCCTCGCCGATCCCAAGGAGATCTCCGAGCACGTGCTCTCGGTGAAGCTGGCGGAGGAGGAGATGGCCACCGTATGCCGGCCCGGCTCGGTCTCGGTGCGCGATCTGCTGAGCGTGCGGCAGCGCGGCAGCGTGCAGCACCTGGGGTCCAGCGTGCACGGCCGGCTGGCCCGGGACGCCACCGGCTGGGACGCCCTGCGCGCGGTCTTCCCGGCGGTCACCGCCTCCGGCATCCCCAAGGCGCAGGCGTACGACTGCATCGCGAGGCTGGAGGACGGGCCGCGCGGCATATACGGCGGCGCGGTCCTGACCGCCTCCGCGGACGGTGAGCTGGACGCGGCGCTGGTGCTGCGCAGCGTCTTCGAGGAGGACGGCCGCACCTGGCTGCGGGCCGGCGCCGGGATCCTCGCCGGGTCCACACCGGCCCGGGAACTGGAGGAGACCTGCGAGAAACTGCGCAGCGTCGCCCCGTACGTCGTCCCCGCGCGGGCCTAGGGGCGGGCGTGCGGCTGGGAGAAGTCGTCGTCGATGTCGCGCCGCTGCGGGCGAGCGGCCCTTTCCGGCTGGTCTTCGCCACCCAGGCGATCTCCATGGTCGGCACCCATCTCACCTCGGTCGCCGCGAGCGTGCAGGTCTACACGCTCACCGGATCGTCGGTGCAGGTCGGCCTGATGAGCCTGGCGCTCGGCCTGGCGCTGCTGGTCGGACTGCTGGCCGGCGGGCTGCTCGCGGACCGGGTCGACCGGCGCCGGATCGTCCTGGTCACCCGGACGGTGACCGCCGTGGTGATCGCCGCTCTCGCGGTCAACGCGGCGCTGGCCGAGCCCAGGGTGTGGTTCGTGTTCGTGGCGGCGGTGCTCGCGGGCGGCGCCGGCGGGCTCGGCGGTCCCGCGCTGATGGCCGCCACCCCGTCCCTGGTGGCGCCGGGCCAACTGGCCGCGGCCGGGGCGCTGATCACGCTCACCGCCCAGCTCGGCGCCATGGTGGGGCCCTCGCTGGCCGGACTGATCGCGGCCGGTCCGGGCGTCGCGGTGTGCTTCGCCGCCGACGCCGTGATCTACGTCGTCGGCCTGGCCCTGCTCGCCCCGCTGCCCGCGCTGCCGCCGGACACGGCGGGGGAGCGGCAGCGGCCGGCGCGGGCGATGGCCGAGGGGCTGCGCTTCCTGCGCGGCAACCAGGTGGTGGCCGGACTGCTGCTGATCGACGTCTGCGCGGTCGTCTTCGCGATGCCGTACGCGCTCTTCCCGGAGCTGGGCACCGAGCACTTCGGCGGTGGCCCGTCCACCGTCGGGCTGCTCTACACCGCGCCCGCCGTCGGCTCCTTCTTCGGGGCGCTGACCAGCGGGTGGACCGGCCGGGTGCACCACACCGGGCGGGCCCTGATCGGCGCGGTCGCTGTGTGGGGCGTGGCCGTCACCTGTTTCGGGCTGAGCCCCGACCTGTGGCTCGCCCTGCTGTTCCTGGCCCTCGCGGGCTTCGGTGACACCGCCTCCGAGATCCTGCGCCGGGCCCTGCTCCAGCACTACACGCCGGACCGGTTGCAGGGCCGGGTGGGCAGCCTGTGGCTCGCCCAGGCCACCGCGGGACCCTCCGTCGGCAACCTGGAGGCGGGCCTGGTGGCCCGGGCGCTGGGCTCGTCCGCCGGGGCCGCGGTGGCCGGCGGGCTGGTCTGCCTGGCCGGGGTGGCGACGCTCGCGCTGGCCATGCCAGGCCTGCGCCGGGCCACCCTCCAGGGGCCGCCGGCCACCGAGGAGAAGCCGACGGCGCCCACGAAGGCGACCGACTGACCCACCGTCGTACGCCAGGGAGGGCCATGCCGAGCGCACGGATCAACGGAATCCGCCTCCACTACGAGGACACCGGCCACGGCGATCCGGTGGTCCTGGTGATGGGCCGGGGCGCGGGAGGCCGCGCCTGGCACCTCCATCAGGTGCCCGCACTGGTGGCGGCCGGATACCGCGCGGTCACCTTCGACAACCGGGGCGTCCCGCCGACCGACGAGTGCCCCGAGGGCTTCACCGTCGGCGACCTGGTCGACGACACCGCCGGCCTGATCGAGCATCTGGGCCTCGCGCCGTGCCGTCTGGTGGGCGTCTCCCTGGGGGCGTACGTGGTGCAGGAGCTGATGCTGGCCCGGCCCGAACTGGTGCGGCAGGGCGTGCTGATGGCCACCAGGGGCCGCACCGACGCACTGCGCACCGCCATGGCCGCCGCGGAACGCGCCCTGGACGACGCCGGGGTGGAGCTGCCGCCCGCCTACGCCGCCTGGGTGCGCGCCCTGCTGAACCTGTCCCCGGCCACCCTGGACGACGACCGGTCGGCCCAGGACTGGCTGGAGGTCCTGCGGTTCGCGCCGCCGGTGGCCGGTCCGGGCGTCCGCGCCCAGTCGGAGCTGCGGGTCCCGGACGACCGGCTCGCCGCCTACCGGGCGATCACCGTGCCCTGCCTGGTGATCGGTTTCGCCGACGACCTGATCCTGCCGCCGCGCCTGGGCCGCGAGGTCGCCGAGGCCGTCCCGGGCGCCGTCTACCAGGAGATCAAGGGGTGTGGCCACTACGGCTACCTGGAGCGCCCGCAGGAGGTGAACCGGGTGCTGCTGGAGTTCTTCCGCACACACGACTGATGAGGTTAGCCTCACCTAAGTCCTACCTCAGGGGGTAGTGGTGCAGCGCACCGTGCTCAACGGAAAGATCCACCGAGCCACCGTGACCCAGGCCGATCTGCACTACGTCGGCTCGCTGACGATCGACCAGCACCTCATGGCCGCCGCCGACATCGTCGAGGGCGAGGCCGTCCAGGTCGTCGACATCGACAACGGCGCCCGCCTGACCACCTACGCCATCCCCGGCGCGCCCGGCAGCGGCGTCCTCGGCGTCAACGGCGCGGCGGCCCACCTGATCCACCCCGGCCACCTCGTCATCGTCATGTCCTTCGCCGTCCTCGACGAGGACGAACGGGCCGCCCACCGGCCCCGGGTCGTGCACGTCGACAAGGCCAACCGGATCGTCGCGCTCGGCACCGACCCGGCCGAGCCGGTGCCCGGGGCGCCGGACCAGTTCTCCGGGTCCTTCACCGAGCCCGCCGACCGCACCCGTGAGCAGGAGGGGAACTGAGCCATGGCCAACCCGTTCGACGACGACAACGGCGTCTTCCGCGTCCTGGTCAACGACGAGGGCCAGTACTCGCTGTGGCCCGACTTCGCGCCCGTCCCGGCCGGCTGGACCAGCGTCCACGGACCGGCCGGCCGCGAGGCCTGCCTCGACCACATCGAACGGCACTGGACGGACATGCGTCCGCGCAGCCTCGCCGAGGCCATGCGCGAGGCCGACGCCTGATGGCGGCCCGGCCCCGCGTCGAGGACGTGCTGCCGCTCTCCCCGATGCAGGAGGGCATGGTCTTCCACGCGCTGTACGACCCGCACGCGCCGGACGTCTACACCGGGCAGACGGTCCTCCGCCTGGCCGGTGCGCTGGACCCCGACCGGCTGCGCACGGCCGCCTCGGCGCTCCTCGCCCGGCACGCCAACCTGCGCGCCGCGTTCCGCACCCGGCGCGACGGCCGGCCCGTCCAGGTGATCGCCGGCGCGGTACCCACCCCGTGGCGCGTCACCGACCTGACCACCCGCCCGCCGGACGAACGCGAGCGGGACCTGCGGCGGCTGCTCGCCGAGGACCGCGAGGAACGCTTCGACCTGACCCGCCCGCCGCTGCTGCGGTTCCATCTCGTGACCCTCGACGCGCACGACCACCGGCTGGTGATCTCCTCCCACCACCTGCTCTGGGACGGCTGGTCCGCGCCCCTCCTGGTGCGCGAACTCTTCCTGCTCCACGGCTCCGGCGGCGACCCGGCCGCCCTGCCCAGGGTGCGCCCCTACCGCGACTACCTGACCTGGCTGTCCCGCCAGGACCGCGAGGCCGCCCGCACCGCCTGGCGGACCGCCCTGGCCGACCTCGACGAACCCACCCTGCTCGCCCCGGCCGCCCGCGACCGGGCGCCCGAGCCGCCACGACGGTACGTCCTGACCCTGCCCGAAGCCGACACCGCCGCCCTGACCGCCGCCGCCCGCGCCCACAAAGTCACCGTCAGCACCGCCCTCCAGGGCCTGTGGGCGGTCCTGCTCGGCAGCCTCACCGGCCGCACCGACGTCGTCCTCGGCACCACCGTCTCCGGCCGCGACGCCGACGTGCCCGGCATCGAGTCGATGGTCGGCCTGTTCATCAACACCCTGCCCGTCCGGGTGCGGCTGCGCCCCGCCGAACCGGCGGCCGACCTGCTCCTCCGGCTCCAGTCCGAACAGTCCGCACTGCTCGACCACCGGCACCTCGGCCTCGCCGACATCCAGCGCGCCGCCGGACACGACGTCCTCTTCGACACCCTGCTGGTCTTCGAGAGCTACCCGATCGAGGACGAGGGCATCGCCCGCGCCCTCGACGGCCTGCGCATGACCGACGTCTCCGTCCTCGACGCCACCCACTACCCGCTCACCCTCACCGCCCTCCCGGGCCCCCGGCTCACCCTGACCTTCGCCCACCGGCCGACCGCCCTGGACACCCCTGCCGTCACGGCCCTCGCCGACCGGTTCACCACACTGATACGCGAGTTCACCGACGACCCGGCCCGCCCCGTCGCCCGGCTCGGAGCAGCCGGCCCCCCGCCGCCCGCCCGGCCCGCCGACCACCCCCTGCGGCACCCCACCGTCCGCGCCCTCCTCGCCGACCGGACCGCCCGCACCCCCGACGCCCCCGCCGTGCTGCACGGCGACACCACCCTCACCTTCGCCGCACTCGACGCCCGCGCCGACGCCCTGGCCGCCGCCCTGACCGCGCGCGGCGCCGGACCCGAGTCCGTGGTCGCCGTCGCCCTGCCCCGCGGCCCCGACCTGGTGACCGCCCTCCTCGCCACCCTCAAGGCCGGAGCGGCCTGCATGCCCGTCGACCCGGCCCATCCCGGCGACCGCGTCACGCTGATGCTGGACGAGGCGCGGCCCACCCTGGTGGTCGCCGACCCGCCGACGGCCCGGCACCTCGCCCTCGACCCGGCGACGGTCTGCCCGCCCGACGCCCGCGCCCCCTTACGGCCGCCCCCGCCCCTGTCACCGGACCACCCCGCCTACGTCCTGTTCACCTCCGGCTCCACCGGCCGCCCCAAAGCCGTCGTCGGCACCCAGCGGGCGCTCGCCAACCGGCTGGCCTGGGGCCGGGAACTGAGCGAAGGCGGCGTACGCGTCTCCAAGAGCCCGATCAGCTTCATCGACGGCCTCACCGAACTGCTCGGCGCGCTCGTCGCGGGCGAACCGGTGGCCCTCGCCGCCGACGACACCGCCACCGACCCGGCCGCCCTCGCCGCCCTCGCCGACCGCCACCGGGTCACCCTCCTCACCGCCGTCCCCAGCCTCCACGCCACCCTCGTCGAGTCCGCTCCGCCCGGCTCCTTCGGCTCCGTCCGCACCTGGATCTCCAGCGGCGAACCCCTCACCGCCGACCTCGCCGCCGCGATCACCCGACGCTGGCCGCACGCCCGCCTGGTCAACCTCTACGGCTGCTCCGAGGCCGCCGGCGACAGCCTCGTCCACACCTACGCGGACGGCGACGACCCGGTGCCGCTCGGACAGCCCCTCGACCGCACCCGCGTCCACGTCCTCGACCCCTTCATGCGCCCCGTCCCGCCGGGTGCGACCGGCGAGCTGTACCTCGCCGGGGACGGACTGGCCCGCGGCTATCTGCACCAGCCCGCCCGAACCGCCGAACGCTTCGTCGCCGACCCCTTCGGCCCGCCCGGCAGCCGCCTCTACCGCACCGGCGACCTGGCCCGCCGGCGCGCCGACGGTGCCCTGGAGTTCCTCGGCCGGGCCGACGAGCAGGTGAAGATCCGCGGCTTCCGGGTCGAACCCGGCGAGATCGAGGCCGCCCTGCGCGCCCTGCCCTCAGTCGGCTCGGCCGCCGTCACCGCCCGGGACGACGGCCCCACCGGACGCCGCCTGACCGGCTACGCCGTACCCCGGCCCGGCGCCGCCCTCGAACCGGCCGCGCTGCGCCGGGCGCTCGCCGAGCGGCTGCCCGGACACCTCGTACCGTCCGCCGTCGTCGTCCTGGACGCCCTCCCGCGCACCCCCAGCGGCAAGGTCGACCGCCGCGCCCTGCCCGCCCCCGACCTCACCCGCGACAGCGCCTTCGACCCGCCCCGCACCGCCGAGGAGAAGCTGCTGTGCGGGCTGTTCACCGAGGTGCTGGGCCTGGAACGGGCCGGTGTCCACGACGACTTCTTCACCCTCGGCGGCGACAGCGTCGTCTCCGTCCGGCTCGCCGACCGAGCCCGCCGCGCCGGGCTCGCCCTCTCCCCGCGGGACGTCTTCACCCACCGCACCCCCGCCGGCCTCGCCCGCGCCGCCGCCTGCGCCGGCGGCCCCGCGCCCGAGGAGTTCACCGCGACCGGCGAGCCCCTGGTGTCGCTCAGCCCGTCCCAGCTCGACAAGGTCAAGGCGAGGTGGAGGAACCGATGAGCACGCAGCCCGCCGCGGCCGGCGACGACGGCCCTCCCGACGAAGGCTCCCTCGTCGAGGACGTCCTGCCGCTCTCCCCGCTCCAGCAAGGCCTGCTGTTCCACGCCCTGTTCGACGAGGACGCCCAGGACGTCTACACCATGCAGTCGCTGGTGGAGATCGAGGGCCCGCTGCGCCCCGACCTGCTGCGCGGCGCCGCCGAGGAACTGCTCGCCCGGCACGCCAACCTGCGCGGCGCCTTCCTCCACGAGGACCTGGACGACCCCGTGCAGGTGGTGCTGAAACAGGTCCCCGTCCGCTGGCGGGAGACCGACCTGTCCACCGCCGGCGAACGCACCCGAGCGGCCGTCGTCGCCGAGGACGCGGCAGCCCGCTTCGACCTCACCGACCCGCCCCTGCTGCGGCTCACCCTCGCCCGCCTCGGCCCCGACCGCTGGCTGCTGATCGTCACCAACCACCATCTGCTCCTCGACGGCTGGTCCGTCCCCCTGCTGGTGCGCGAACTGCTCCAGCTGTACGCCGGCTTGCTCGCCCCCGGCCGCACCGCACCACCGCCCGCCGCGCGGCCCTACCGCGACTTCCTGGCCTGGCTGGCGGCCCGCGACCGCCAGGCGGCCGGACGGGCCTGGCGGGAGGCGCTGGCCGGAGCGGCCCCCACCCTGCTGGCGCGGTCCCCCGCCGGCCCCGTGCCGGTGACGCCGGAACTCCACACCCTCCGGCTCACGGAGGATGTGACCGAGCGCATAGCGGCGTCGGCCCGTGCTCGCGGCGTCACCGTCAACACCGTCGTCCAGGGACTGTGGGCGCTGCTGCTGGCCCGGCTCACCGGACGGGACGACGTGGTCTTCGGCGCCACCGTCGCCGGGCGGCCCGCCGACCTCGCCGGCGCCGAGTCGATGATCGGCCTGTTCATCAACACCGTGCCCGTGCGCGTGACCGTGCGGCCGGGGGAGCGGGCCGGGGACTTCCTGCGCCGGCTCCAGGACGAGCAGGCCCGGCTGATGGACCACCACCACCTCGGGCTCACCGAGATCCAGCGGCTGGCCGGTGCCGGAGACCTGTTCGACACGCTGCTGGTGTTCGAGAACTACCCCGTCGACCGGGCCGCCGTCGCCCGCGCCGAGGCCGACGCCGGACTGCGGATCCTGGACGTCACCGGCTCCGGAGCCACCCACTACCCGCTCACCCTCGCTGTCCTCGCCGAACGACGCCTCGGCGTCGTCTTCGAGTTCCGCCCCGACTGCCACGACCGCCGCACGGTACGGGAACTGGCCGCCCGCTTCGAACGGCTGCTGCGCGCCCTGCCAGCCGACCCGGACGCGCCGCTCGCCGCCCTGGACCTGCTCGCCCCCGAGGAACGGGCCGCCCTGCTCACCGCCGGGACCCGCCCGCCGCTGCCCGCGCCGGAGCCCACCCTGCCCGAGATCTTCCAGGCGCAGGCGGCCCGCACCCCGGACGCCACCGCCGTGGTGGGCGACGGCCGGCGGCTGACCTTCGCCGCGCTGAACGCCGAGGCAAACCGGCTGGCCCGGCTGCTCGTCGAGGCGGGCGCCGGACCGGAACGCGTCGTCGCCCTCGCGCTGCCCCCGACCCCGGACACCCTCATCGCCCTGCTCGCCGTCCAGAAGGCCGGCGCCGCCTATCTGCCGCTGGACCCCGCCTGGCCCGCCGAGCGCATCGCCGGAATGCTCGACGACGCCCGCCCCGTCGCCCTGCTCACCACGGCCGGCACCGCACCCGCCACCGACGGCGTGCCCGTCCTGCCGCTCGACGCCCCCGAGACCCGGCGCCGCCTCGCCGAGGCCGACCCGGCCGACCCCCTCCGTCCGCCGCGCCCCGAGCACCCCGCCTACGTCATCTACACCTCCGGCTCCACCGGCCGCCCCAAGGCCGTCGTGGTGCCGCAGCGCGCCATCGTCAACCTGTTCGCGGCCCACCGCGCCGCCCTGTTCACTCCGGCGTCGGCCGCCGCCGGCGGACGCCCGCTGCGGATCGGGCACGCCTGGCCCACCGCCTTCGACGCCTCCTGGCAGCCCATGCTGTGGATGTTCGCCGGGCACGAACTGCACCTGGTCCCCGACGAGGTGCGCCGCGACCCCGACGCGCTGCGCGACTTCCTCGCCGAGCACCGCGTCGAGTTCATCGAACTGTCGCCCTCCCTCGTCGGCGAGCTGGTCACCCGCGACGGCTGGCGCGCCGAGCTGAAGGTGCTGGGCGTCGGCGGCGAAGCCGTACCGCCGGACCTGTGGCGCACCCTGCGCGCCACCGACGGCCTGACCGTGCACAACCTCTACGGCCCCACCGAGGCCACCGTGGACTCCGCCGACTGCGACCTCGCGCTCACCGACCGCCCCGCCATCGGCCGGCCCGTCGCGGGCGCCCGCCTGTACGTCCTCGACCGCCACCTCCATCCGGTGCCCACCGGCGTCGAGGGCGAGCTGTACATCGCCGGCGAAGGCCTGGCCCGCGGCTATCTGGGCCGCCCGGCGGCCACCGCGAGCCGTTTCGTCGCCGATCCGTTCGCCACCCGGCCCGGCGCCCGCATGTACCGCACCGGCGACATCGCCCGCTGGACCCGCGACGGCCTCGTCGAGTGCCTGGGCCGGGTCGACGACCAGGTGAAGATCCGCGGCCACCGGATCGAACCCGGCGAGATCGAGGCGGTGCTGCTCCGCCACGAGCTGGTCGAGCGCGCCGCGGTCGTGGTCCGCGAGGACACCCCCGGCGTCCGCCGCCTGGTCGCCTACGTCGTCAGGGCCCCCTCGGCACCACCCGCCGAGCGGACCGCCGAGCTGCTGCGGACCGCCACGGCCGCCGTCCTGCCCGACTACATGGTCCCGTCGGTGTTCGTCGCCGTCGACGGCCTCCCGCTCACCCTCAACGGCAAGCTCGACACCGCCGCCCTGCCCGCGCCCACCCGCACCGCCGGACCCGCCGCGCGGCCCCCGCGCACGGCCACCGAACGGCGGCTCGCCGAGCTGTTCGCCACCGTGCTGGGGCTCGACGGCATCGGCGTGCACGAGAACTTCTTCGCGCTCGGCGGGGACAGCATCGTCTCCATGCGCCTGGTCGGACAGGCCCGCGCCGCCAGCCTCCCCCTGTCCCCGCGCGACGTCTTCGAACAGCCGACGGTGGCCGGGCTCGCCGAACGCGTGGACACCGCCGCACGCGTGGACACCGCCGAACATGCGGACACCGCCGCACGCGGCGCGGGCGATGCGGCCGGCCCCCGTACGGACGACACGGCCGAGACCGGCACCAAGGACATCCCGCTCACCCCCGCTCTCGTCCGCCTCGTCGAACAGGGCGGCCCCTTCCGGGCCTTCGGCCAGGCCCGCTTCCTGCGCACCCCGGCCGGCCTCGACCTCACCGGGCTGCACCGCCTCGTCCAGAGCGTCCTCGACCGGCACGAACTGCTGCGGGCGAGCCTGGGGCGGGACGAGGACGGGACCTGGCGGCTGCACACCGCGCCCGTGGGCGCCGTCCGCGCGTCCGACTGCGTACGGCGCACCGACGCCGCGCACCTGGACCACCCGGCGGTGGGCGACCTGGTGCCGGACGCCTTCGACGCACTCGCGGCCGATCTCGACCCGGCGGCCGGGGCCGTCGCACGGTTCCACTGGTTCGACACGGGCCCGGACCGCGAGGGACGGCTGCTCGTCGTCCTGCACCAGACGGTCACCGACCCGGCGTCCTGGGGCATCCTCGCCGCCGACCTGGCCGCCGCCTGGCACGGCACCCGCCTCCCGCCCCCCGTCACCTCCTTCCGGCGGTGGGCGCGGGCCCTGCGCGCCGAGGCCCGGCGCCGCACCACCGAACTGCCCCTGTGGCAGGCCGTACTGGACCACCCCGAACCGCCCCTGGGCGCCGCACCGCTGGACCCCGCCCGCGACACCCGGGCCACCCTGCGCCGCCACACCCTCACCCTCGGCCCGGCCGTCACCGTCCCCCTGACCCGCCTCCCCGTGCGCGACGTCCTCCTCACGGCGCTGGCGCTCGCCGTCCCGCGCCTGCGCGACACCCCCGACCCGTCCCTGCTCGTCGAACTCGCCACCCACGGCCGCGCCGACCACCTGCTGCCCGGCGCCGACCTGTCCGCCACCGTCGGCTGGTTCACCAGCACCCACCCCGTCCGCCTCGACCCCGGCGGCCCACCCGGCACCGATCAGCTGCGGCGCGTCCGGGACCAGCTCGCCGCCCTGCCCGACCAGGGCATCGGCCACGGCCTGCTGCGCAGACTCGACCCGGGCACCGCCGCCCGGCTCGCCCGGCTCCCCGAGCCGCAGATCGAGTTCGGCTACCTGGGCCGCGTCACGCTCGGCGAACGCCGGGCCCGGCCGGACGCCGCGTTCACCGCCGCACCCGAGACCGGTGCCGCGGGCGGCGCCGCCGACCCCCTGATGCCGGTGTCCCACGCCCTCACCGTCGACGCCGTCCTCCTCGACGGCCGCGACCCCGGCGGCCCGGTGCTGGAGGTGGGCTGGCAGTGGCCCGGCCACCTCTTCACCGAGGACGACATCCGCCGCCTGGCCGAGCTGTGGACGGCGGCCCTCGACCAGTTGCTGAAAGGCGGAGACCAGTGACCCGGACACCCGAGGCGGCCGACCTCGCGGCCCGCAGGCGGGAGTTGCTGCGCCGCCGGCTGGAGAGCGCCGGCCTGGCGAACGCCGCCGCCCGCTCCGAGCACATCCCGCGCCGCCCCGCCGACGCGGGCCCGCTGCCGCTGTCGTACGCCCAGTCGCGGATGTGGCTGCTCCAGCAGCTCGACCCGGACAGCCCGGCGTACAACGTCTGCCTGGCCGTCCGGCTGCGCGGCCCGCTGGACCGGCAGGCGCTGCGCACCGCCCTCCAGGGCCTGGCCGACCGGCACGAGGTGCTGCGCACCCGCTACCCGGCCACCGCCGACGGCACCCCGGAACAGACCGTCGACCCGGTCGCGCGGGTGGTGTGCGAGACCGTCGGGCTCGACGGGCTGCCGGACGACGAGCAGGACCGGCGCACCGCGGAACTGGCCCGCACCGCCTCGGCCACCCCGTTCGACCTCGCCGCAGACCACTCCCTGCGCGCCCTGCTGATCCACCGCGCCCCCGACGACCACACCCTGGTACTGACGGTCCATCACATCGCCTGGGACGGCGGCACCTTCCACGCCCTCTCCCGCGATCTGAGCGCCCTGTACCGGTCCGCGCTCACCGGGGAGCCGTCCGGGCTCGCCCCGCTGCCCCTCCAGTACGCCGACTACGCGCGATGGCAGCGCGACGCGTGGACCGACGCCCGGCTCGCCCCGCATCTGGACCACTGGCGGGCCGCCCTCACACCACCCCCCGCGCCCCTCGCCCTGCCCGTCGACGCCCCGCGCGAGCCCCGGCCCACCCCGCACGGCGGCCGCCGCCACCGCACCCTCGCCCCCGAGGTCACCGACCGGCTTACCGCCTTCGCCCGCGACACCGACGCCACCCCCTTCATGGTGCTGCTCGCCGCACTCGCCGCCCTGCTGCACCGCTGCACCGGAGCCACCGACGTCCCCGTCGGCTCAGCCGTCATGCACCGCGACCTCACCGGACTCGACCAGCTCATCGGCAACTTCGGCAACACCCTCGTCCTGCGCACCGACCTGGCCGGCGACCCGGACTTCGCCGAACTCGTCGCACGCGTACGGCGGACGTGCACCGACGGCTACGCCCACCAGGACCTGCCCTTCGACCGGCTCGTCGAGGAACTGCGCCCGCCCCGGCAGCCGGGCCGCTCCGTCTGGTTCGACGTGATGCTGCTCTTCCTCACCCAGGGCCTCGACGGCCCCGCGCTGCCCGGCGTCACCGCCGAGTGGGAGACCGTCCACAACGACACCACCCAGTTCGACCTCTCCCTGGAGGCGTTCCTCACCGGCGGCCGGCTGCGCATCGAGGCCACCCACCGCGACGGCCTGTTCACCCCGGACACCGTCGACCGCCTCCTGCGCCATCTGGAGACCCTGCTCGCCGCGGCGCTCGCCGACCCCGGGCGCCCCGTCTCCACGCTGCCGCTGCTGACCGAGGACGAGGAACACCGCGTGCTGCGGGACGGCGACGGCACCGCCCACCCGGTCCCCGACACCACCCTCACCGCCCTCCTCGACCGGCAGGCCGCCCGCACCCCCCACGCCCCGGCCCTCGCCACCGACGCGTCCGCCCCACACGACCCCGCCGGCTCCCGCGACCACGCCGACCACGCCGAACACACCGACTATGCCGCCCTGCACGCCCGCGCCAACCGCCTCGCCCGGCTGCTCACCGCCCACGGCGTCGGCCCCGAACGGCTCGTCGGCGTCGCTCTGGACCGCGGGCCCGACCTGGTGGTCGCCCTCCTCGCCGTGCTCAAGGCGGGCGGCGCCTACGTCCCGCTCGACCCCGGCCACCCCGCCGAACGCCTCGCACTCCTCGTCGAGGACACGGCACCCGCCCTGGTCCTCACCACCACCGCCCACCCCTTCCCCGTCCCGCCGACGACCCCGCTCCTGCTCCTCGACGACGCCGCCGTACGGCAACGCCTCGCCGCCCAGGACGACCACCCCCTGACCGACGCCGACCGGACCCGACCGCTGCGCCCCGAGCACCCCGCCTACGTCATCCACACCTCCGGCTCCACCGGCCGCCCCAAAGGCGTCGTCGTCCCGCACGCCGCGATCGTCAACCGCCTGCTGTGGATGCGGGACACCTACACCCTGGGCCCCGACGACCGCGTCCTGCAGAAGACCCCGGCCGGATTCGACGTCTCCGTCTGGGAGTTCTTCTGGCCCCTGATCACCGGCGCACAGCTCGTCCTCGCCCGCCCCGGCGGCCACCGCGACCCCGCCCACCTCGCCGAGCTGATACGCGCCCACCGGATCACCACCGTCCACTTCGTGCCGTCCATGCTGCGCGCCTTCCTCGACGACCCGGCCGCCGAGCGGGTCCGAGGCGTGCCGCGCCACGTGCTGTGCAGCGGCGAAGCACTCCCCACCGACCTCGCCGACCGCACCGCCCGGCTGCTGGCCGGCACCGCGCTGCACAACCTGTACGGCCCCACCGAGGCCGCCGTCGACGTCACCGCCTGGCCCTGCGCCGAGGGCACCGGCTCGGCGGGCGGCTCGGTGCCGATCGGCCGCCCGGTGTGGAACACCCGCACCCTCGTCCTGGACGCCCGGCTGCGCCCCGTCCCGCCCGGCGTCCCCGGCGAGCTGTACCTCGGCGGCGCCCAGCTGGCCCGCGGCTACCTCGGCCGGCCCGCGCTCACCGCCGCACGCTTCGTCGCCGACCCCTACGGCCCGCCCGGAACCCGCCTCTACCGCACCGGCGACCTGGTGCGCCGGACCGCCCACGGCGCCCTGGAGTTCCTGGGCCGCACCGACGACCAGGTGAAGATCCGCGGCATCCGGGTCGAGCCCGGCGAGACGGAGGCCGCCGTCGCCGCCCTGCCCGAGGTGTCCCAGGCCGCCGTGACGGTACGCCAGGACCACGACGGACAGCCGCACCTCGTGGCCTACGCCGTCCCGCTCCCCGGCGCCCGGCCCGGCCCCGCCGACCTCCGGCAGCGGCTCACCGCGACGCTCCCGGACCACCTCGTGCCCGCCGCCGTCGTGCTCCTGGACGAGCTGCCGCTGACCCCGAACGGCAAGCTCGACCGCCGCGCCCTGCCCGCCCCCGACCTCGCCGCCCTCACCACCGGCACTCCGCCCCGCACCGAAGCCGAGGCGGCCCTGTGCGGCCTCTTCGCCGACCTGCTCGGTCTGCCCGCGGTCGGCGTCCACGACGACTTCTTCACCCTCGGCGGCCACTCCCTGCTCGCCACCCGCCTGATCGCCCGGCTGCGCGCCGACCTGGGCGCCGCCGTCCCGCTGCGCGCCGTCTTCGACACCCCCACGCCGGCCGCCCTCGCCCCGCTCCTCGGCACCCGCGCCCCCGACGCGCCGCGCCCCGCGCTCCGGCCGGCCCCGGTGCGCCCCGACCCCCTCCCGCTCTCCTCCGCCCAGGCCAGGCTCTGGTTCCTGTACCGCCTGGAAGGACCGAGCCCCACCTACAACGTCCCCACCGCCCTCCGGCTCACCGGCCCCCTCGACGCCGACGCCCTGCGGGCCGCCCTCGACGACGTGGTGGCCCGGCACGAGGTGCTGCGCACGGTCTACCCCGACGACGACGGCACCCCGAAACAGCACGTCCTGCCCCCGCCCGAGGTGCCCCTCACGATCGTGCCCACCCCCGCGGGCGAACTGGACGCCAGGCTGCGCGAAGCCGCCGCCCGCCCCTTCGCCCTCGACCGCGAGATCCCGCTCCGCGCCACCCTGCACCGCCTCGGCCCCGACCAGCACGTCCTGCTGCTGCTCGTCCACCACATCGCCACCGACGGCTGGTCCGCCGACCCGCTCCTCGCCGACCTGGAGACCGCCTACACCGCCCGCCGCGCCGGCACCGCGCCCGCCTGGCCACCGCTGCCCGTCCAGTACGCCGACCACACCCTGTGGCGGCGCCGGCTCCCCGACGACGGCCTCGACCACTGGACCACCGCCTTGGCCGGACTGCCCGACGAACTCCAGCTCCCGGTGGACCGCCCGCGCCCCGCCGTCCACCACCACTCGGCCGAAGCCGCCGACTTCCGCCTCGACGCCGACGTCCACCGCGCCCTGCGCGACCTCGCCGCGGACACGGGCGGCACCGTCTTCATGGCCCTCCACGCCGCCGTCGCGGCGCTGCTCGGCAGGCTCGGCGCGGGCGACGACATCCCGCTCGGCACCCCGGTCGCCGGCCGCGCCGACCCCGCCCTCGACGGCCTGGTCGGCCTCTTCGTCAACACCCTGGTGCTGCGCACCGACCTCTCCGGCGACCCCACCTTCCGCGAACTGCTCACCCGGGTGCGCGAGACCGACCTCGACGCCTACGCCCACCAGGACGTCCCGTTCGAACGGCTGGTGGACGCCCTCGCCCCGGCCCGCTCCACGGGCCGCCACCCGCTGTTCCAGGTGATGCTCGCCCACCAGCGGGCCCCCGTACGGCGGGACTTCGCCGGACTCGCCCTCGCCGAGCACCGCGTCGACTTCCACACCGCCAAGACCGACCTCGCCTTCCACCTCTTCGAGCACCCCGACGCCGGCGGCATCGACGGCTCGCTGGTCTTCAGCACCGCCCTCTACGACCGGGCGACCGCCGAGGCCATCGCCGAGCGGCTGGTCCGGCTGACCGGCGAACTGGCCCGCCACCCGGACCGGCCCGTGCGCGCCGCCGACGTCCTCACCCCGGGCGAACGCGCCCGGTTGCTGGGGGAGTGGAACGACACCGCCCACCCGATGCCGGCCACCACCCTCACCGCCCTGGTCGAGGAACAGGCCGCCAGGACCCCCCGGTCGACCGCCGTCGAGTACGGCGTCCCCGGCGGGACCCGGCTCACGTACGGCGAACTCGACGCCCGCGCCAACGCCCTCGCCCGGCGGCTGCGGGAGCTGGGTGTGGGGCCGGAACGCCGCGTCGGCATCCATCTGGACCGGTCGGCGGAGATGGTCGTCGGGCTGCTCGCGGTGCTGAAGGCGGGCGGCGCCTTCGTCCCGCTGGAGCCGTCCTGGCCCGCCCGCCGGATCGCCGAGGTGTGCCGCGGCGCGGCCCTGACCGCGGTGCTCGCACGCACCGGGGACGCCCTGGGACCCGACGGCCCGCCCGTCGTCGAGGTCGACCTGGGCGGACCCGTGCCCGACGCCGCCCGCCCGGAGGTCGCCGTCGACCCCGAGGGACTCGCCTACGTCATCCACACCTCGGGCTCCACCGGTGTCCCCAAGGGCGCGATGATCCGGCACCGGGCCATCGCCCACCGGCTGCTGTGGCAGCGCGAGCTGCTCGGCTTCGGCACCGCCGACGCGTCCCTGTTCAAGGCGCCGCTCGGCTTCGACATCTCCATCAACGAGATCTTCCTGCCGCTCGTCAACGGCGGCCGGGTGGTGATCGCCGAACCCGGCGGCGAACGCGACACCGACTATCTGCTGGACACCGTCGAACGGCACCGGGTGACCTTCACCTATCTGGTCTCCTCCATGCTCGACCTGCTGCTGGAGCAGGACGGCTTCACCCGCCGCGCCGCCTCCCTGAAACACGTCTGGTGCGGCGGTGAGGTGCTGACCCCGGAACTCTTCGCCCGCTTCCGCGCGGCGAGCGAGGCCGTGATGTACCACGGGTACGGCCCCGCCGAGGCGACCATCGGCGTCAGCCATGTCGTCTACCGCACCGGCGCTGTCCGCAGCGCCGTCTCCATCGGCCGCCCCAACGGCAACACCCGTCTCTACGTCCTCGACGAGCGGCTGAACCCCACCCCGGTCGGCGTGCCCGGCGAGCTGTACGCGGGCGGTGTCTATCTCGGCCGCGGCTATGTGAACGACCCGCGCCGCACCGCCGACCACTTCGTCGCCGACCCGTTCGGCCCGCCGGGGGAACGGCTGTACCGCACCGGCGACCTGGCGCGCTGGCGCCCCGACGGCACCCTGGAGTTCCTGGGCCGCGCCGACCACCAGGTGAAGATCCGCGGCATGCGGGTGGAACTGGAGGAGATCGAGGCGGTCCTCGAACAGCACCCGGCCGTCCGGCGCGGTGTCGTGGTGCTCCGTGAGGACTCACCGGGCGTCGAACGGCTCGCCGGATACTGCCTGGCACCCTCCGACGCCCTTCCCGGACTGCGCGACTGGCTGCGCGAGCGGCTGCCCGAGCACATGGTCCCGGCCACCCTGACCGTTCTCGACGCGTTCCCGCTGCTGCCCTCCGGCAAGGTCGACCGCGCGGGCCTCCCGGCGCCCGCCGCCGCCCCGGCGCCCGTCACCAGGGCTCCGGCGGACGAGCGGGAACGGCGGCTGTGCGAGCTGTTCGCGACCGTCCTCGGGCTGCCCGGCGCCGACGTGGACGCCGACTTCTTCGCACTGGGCGGCGACAGCATCGTCTCCATCCGGCTGGTCAGCCTCGCCCGCAAGGCCGGCATCCCGGTGAGCCCCCGTCAGATCTTCCAGACACCCACCCCGGCCGGTCTCGCCGCGAGCGTGCGCCAAGCCGCGCACACTGCCGGGGCCGACGCAGCCGGGCGCGCCGGTGCTGCCGGGCGCGCCGGTGCTGCCGGGCTCGCCGGTGCGGCCGGGGCGGCCGACGAGGCCGTGGGCGAACTGGAGCCGACCCCCGTCATGCGCGCCACCGCCGACCGCGGCGGCCTCGCCCAGGCGGTGCTGCTGGTGACCCCGCCCGAGCTGACGGAGACCGCGCTCACCACCGTGCTCCAGACCGTCCTCGACCGCCACGACATGCTGCGTGCCCGCTCGGCGGGGGAGGACCGGCTGGTCGTCCCCGAGGAGGGCACCGTGCGGGCCGAGGCGCTGCTGCGCCGGGCCGCGCTGACGGACACGGAACGCGACCGGCAACTGGCCGACGCGGTACGGCGCCTCGACCCCGGCGCGGGACGCGTGCTCCAGGCGGTGTGGTGGCCGGCCGGACGACGGCTGCTGCTCGTCGCCCACCACCTGGTCGTCGACGGAGTGTCCTGGCGGATCATCGGCGCCGACCTCGCCGAGGCGTGGGAGGCGGTCCGCACCGGTGGGGCCCCGCGCCCGACGCGCACCGGCACCTCCTTCCGCGGCTGGAGCCGGCTGCTGGCCCGGGAGGCCCGCCGTCCGCAGCGGGTGCGGGAACTGCCCTGGTGGACGGAGCTGCTGGAGGGTTCACGTCCGCTGCTGGCCCGCGATCCCTCGAACCCGGTGTCGCACGACAGCCCGCCGCCGCGGTCCGCCGCCGCGACGGAGCGCGCCTTCGTGCTGCCCGCGCGGCTCACCGCGCCGCTGCTGACGGCCGTGCCCGCCGCCTATCGCGCCACCGTCCCCGATGTGCTGCTGACCGCACTCGCGCTGGCGGTCGCCGTCTGGCGGGAGGAGCGCGGCGACACGGCCGGCCGTGCGCTGCTCGTCGGCGTCGAGGGCCACGGGCGGGTCGAGGAGATCGCCGAGGGCGTCGATCTGTCGGCGACGGTGGGCTGGTTCACCAGCGTGCACCCCGTCGGCGTCGACCCCGGCCCGCTGGACCCGCGGGAGGCGCTGGCGGGCGGACCGGCGGCCGGGACGGCCCTGAAACGGGTCAAGGAGCAGCTGCGCGCCGTCCCCGGCCAGGGCCTCGGCCACGGCCTGCTGCGCCACCTCAACCCCGACACCGCGCCCGTCCTGGAGAAGCTTCCGCAGCCGCAGCTGACCTTCAACTACCTCGGCCGGTTCACCGCCTCCGCCGCCGGTCGGCCGTGGGAGCTGGCCCCCGAGGCGCCGATGCTGCGGGTCTCGCCCGAGCGCGCCGCCGCCGGCCTGGAGATCGACGCCGTCGCCGTGGAGGACGCGGACGGCCCGCGGCTGCATGTCTCGGCGGCCTGGCCCGGCACCCTCCTGACCACCGCCGAGGCCGACGCCCTGCTCACGATGTGGCGGCAAGCCCTGAGCGGACTGGTCCAGCACGTCCAGGCGTCCCCCGCGGGCGGCCTCACCCCCTCGGACCTCCCGCTGGTCGAGGTGACCCAGGAGGACCTGGACGACTTCGAGAACGCCTTCGACGCCATCGGCACCGACCCCGATACGCACACCGACACCGACACCGACACCGACATCCACACCGAGCCCGGCGAGCACGACGACTTCTGAGCGAGAAGCGGAGGAACCGGTGACGCAGCACCCCCCGACCGCGGACGAGCTGCTCCGTGCGGTCACCGACACATTCGACATCCCGCCGGGCGAGGACGACAGCCTGATCGCCTGGGGCCTGGATTCCATCACCCTGATGCGGATCGCCGGCGGCTGGCGCCGCCAGGGGGTCCGGATCGGCTTCGCCGAGCTGGCGAAGGAACCGACCCTGCGCGCCTGGCGCACCCTGCTCCACGCCCACCTCCCCGACCCCGGCGCACAGCCGGCCCCCCGGCCCGCACCGCCCCCGGCCCCCGCCGCCCCCGGCGAGCCGTTCCCGCTGGCGGTGATGCAGCACGCCTACTGGATCGGCCGCGGCGAGGAGACCACCCTCGGCTCCGTCGCGGCCCACCTCTACGTCGAGTTCGACGGCACCGGCGTCGACCCCGACCGCCTCGACACGGCCGTCCGCGCGCTGGCCGAACGGCACGCCATGCTCCGCGCCCGCTTCACCGACGACGGACGCCAGCAGATCCTGCCCGCGCTCACCCGCCCGCCGACCACCGTCCACGACCTGCGGCGCATGGACGAGAAGTCGGCCGCGGCCCGGCTGGAGGAGCTGCGGCAGGCCTGCTCGCACGCCCGGCTCGACATCGAGGCGGGCGAGGTCTTCGCCGTCCGGTTGTCGTTGCTGCCGGAGGGCCGCAGCCGGCTGCACGTGGACGTCGACATGCTCGCCGCCGACGCGCTCAGCTACCGGGTGCTCCTGTCCGACCTGGCCGCCCTCTACGACGATCCGGCCGCGGCCCTGCCGCCGATCCGCACCGGCTACCCCGACTACCTCGCCGAGCGCGCCGAGGTGCGGCGGCTGAGCCGTGAGCAGGCCCGCGACCGGTGGCGGCGCCGGGTGCCCGAGCTGCCCAGCGCCCCCGACCTGCCGCTGGTGCCGGAGGCGGAGCGGGCCGACCCGACGCGGGTGGCCCGGCGGCACCACTGGCTGCCGCCCGAGGAGAAGCACCGGCTGACCGCCCGCGCCCACCAGCACGGCCTCACCCCGGCCATGGCGGTCGCCACCGCCTTCGCCGAGGTGCTGGCGGCATTCGGCGGCCGGCACCGGTTCCTGCTGAACGTGCCGATGTTCGACCGCCGGGGCTCCCACCCCGACGTCGACCTGCTGGTCGGCGACTTCACCAGCTCCGTGCTGCTGGACGTCGACCTGACCGGCGACGCGCCGTTCGCCGAACACGCCCGGCGCCTCCAGGACCGGATGCACACCGACGCCGCCCACGCCGACTACTCCGGCGTGGAGGTGCTGCGGGACCTGTCCCGGCACCGCGGTGAACAGGTCCTCGCGCCCGTGGTGTTCACCAGCGCGCTCAACCTGGGCGAGCTGTTCGACGCGGGGGTGCGGCGCCACTTCGGCGAGCCGGTGTGGATCGTCTCGCAGGGCCCGCAGGTGCTGCTCGACGCCCAGGTCACGGAGGTCGACGGCGGGCTGCTGGTCAACTGGGACGTCCGCGAGGACGCCTTCCCGGCCGGCCTCGTCGACGCGATGTTCGCCGCCTTCCACGGGCTGGTGACCCGGCTCGGCACCGACGACACCGTGTGGCAGACACCGGTGCCCGCGCTGCTCCCGGCCGACCAGCGGGCGGTGCGCGCGGCCGTCAACGCCACCGACGGCCCGCGCGGCCGGCTGCTGCTGCACGAGGGCTTCTTCGCCCGCGCCGCCGAGCGGCCGACCGCCCCGGCACTCCTGTGGGGCACCCGCGGCGTCCTGTCCTACGGCGAGCTGGCCGACCGCGCGCTGCGCGTCGCCGCCGCCCTGGGCGCGCGCGGCGTGCGCCCAGGTGACACGGTCGCGGTCGGCCTGCCCAAGGGCCCCGACCAGATCACCGCCGTCCTCGGCGCGCTGGCCGCGGGCGCCGCCTATGTGCCGATCGGCGTCGACCAGCCGCCCGCCCGCCGCGACCGCATCCGCGCCACCGCCGGCTTCACCGTGGCCCTCACCGACGGCCGCCCCTTCGACGGCGCCGACGCCCTGCCGGTCGCCGAGGCGCTGCGGCACGCACCGCTGCCGGGTCCCGTGCCGGGGACGGCGGAGGACATCGCCTATGTGCTGTTCACCTCCGGCTCCACCGGCGAGCCCAAGGGCGTGGAGGTCCCGCACCGGCCCGCCGTCAACACCCTCGACGACCTCACGGCGCGCTTCGCGGTGGGCCCCGGCGACCGCTGTCTCGCCCTGTCCGCCCTCGACTTCGACCTCTCCGTCTACGACGTCTTCGGGCTGCTCGGCACGGGCGGCGCGGTGGTGCTGGTCGACGAGGACGACCGGCGGGAGGCGCGCCGGTGGGTCGACCTGGTGCACGCCCACGGGGTCACCGTCGTCAACTGCGTGCCGGCGCTGCTCGACATGCTGCTGCTCGCCACCGGTCCCGGTGAACTCGCCGGGCTGCGGGTGGTCCTGCTCGGCGGTGACTGGGTCGGCACCGACCTGCCCGCCCGGCTCGCCGAGCGCGCCCCGGGCTGCCGGTTCGCCGGTCTCGGCGGCACCACGGAGACCGCGATCCACTCCACCGTCTGCGAGGTGACCGGCGGTCATGTCCCCGCGCACTGGCGGGCGGTGCCGTACGGCACCCCGCTGCGCAATGTGCGCTGCCGGGTCGTCGACGGGCGCGGCCGGGACTGCCCGGACTGGGTGCCGGGCGAGCTGTGGATCGGCGGTGACGGGGTGGCGCGCGGCTACCGCGGCGACCCGGCGCGCACGGCGGAGCGGTTCGTCGAGCGGGACGGGGTGCGCTGGTACCGCACCGGGGACCTCGCCCGCTACTGGCCCGACGGCACCCTGGAGTTCCTGGGCCGCCGCGACCACCAGGTCAAGGTGCGCGGTTTCAGGATCGAACTCGGCGAGGTGGAGGCCGCCCTCGCCCGTCATCCGGCCGTCCGGTGGGCCGTGGCCGGGCTGACCGGCGAGCCCGGCGTCCAGCTGGCCGCCGCGGTGGCCGCAGGGGCCGCGGTGACCGAGGAGGCGCTGCGCGACTGGGTGCGGCGGGCGCTGCCCCCGCACATGGTCCCGGCGCGGATCGCCGTCACGGAGGAACTGCCGCTCACCGCCAACGGAAAGCTCGACCGGCGGGCGGTCCGCGAGCTGTGGGAGGCGGCTGCGGGCGAGGCCGCGCACCGGGCGCCGGGCACCGCGCTGGAGACGGTGGTGGCCCGGGTGTGGGCGGACGTGCTCGGCGTCGACCGAGTGGGCCTCGACGACGGGTTCTTCGCCCTGGGCGGCGACTCGGTGCTCGCCACGGTGATCGTCGCCCGGCTGCGCGCGGCCCTGGACACCTCCGAGGTGTCCGTGCGGTCGCTGTTCGCCGGGCTCACGGCCGGCGGGATGGCCGAGCGGCTGGCCGCCGGGGAGCGGACGCCGGGGCGGCTGGAGCAGGTGGCCGCGATCCAGCTGGAGATCGAGGGCATGTCGGCGGAGGAGGTCGACTCCGCGCTGCGCGAAGGCTGACGGCACGAAGCGGCGGGGCGCCTCGCGCGCCCCGCCGCTCCGCCTCCTCCGCCCCCGGCTACTCGTCGAGCTTGGCGAAGCCCGGTTCCAGGTTGTCCAGCGCCCACGGGATGCCGAGCGCGGACGGGCTGCGCAGCTGGCTGATGGTGGACACGTCGGTCACCACGTAGTGGTCCTCCTTGACCGCGTCCATGTTCTTGACCAGCGTGCTGGCCTCGAACGCCTTCCTCAGCTCGGGTGTGGTGAAGGCGATGACGACGAGGTCGGCGTCGAGCTTGTCGAGCTGCTCGGAGGAGAGTTCGCCGGTGGGGCTGCCGCTGACCGTCTTGATGTCCGTCACCGACTCGGTGAGCCGCAGGCCCAGTTCGCTCATCAGCTTGGCCGCGAAGTCGTCCTCGGAGGCGATGGTGAAGATCTTGGCCGGTGTGTTGCCGATGGACAGGCTGTAGGTCTTGCCGGCCAGTCCGGGGTGCTTCTCCTTCACGTCGGCGATGGCGGCCTCGGTGTCGGCGACGACCTGCTCGCCGCGCTCCTGCCTGCCGACGGCCTTCGCGACCACCTGGACGTGCTCCTGCCAGGTCTGCGAGCCCCAGGCCGTCTCGAAGCCGATGGTGGGCGCCACCGCGGCGAGCTTGTCGTAGTTCTTGTCCAGCTGGAAGTCGGAGGTGGCGAGGATCAGATCGGGCTGAAGGGCGGCGACCTCCTCGTAGTCGACGCCGTTCATGGTGTCGAGGAGCTTGGTCCGCCCGGTGTCGACCTCGTCCTTGAGCCAGGGGTGGATGCCGTCGGCGGCGAAGGCGTCCTTGGACATGGCGACGGGGTGCACGCCGAGGGCGTAGAGCGCGTCCACGTCGTCCGTGCCGCCGTCGCCGATCACCACGATCCGCTCGGGTGCCTGCTTGATCTCGGTGGTGCCGAACTTGTGCTTGATGCTCACCGGGAACGCGTCGGAGGAGGCCCCCGCCCGCGTCCCGCCCGGCGACCCGTCGCCCTCCTCGTCGTCCGCCACGGAGCCGCAGGCGGCCAGCCCGGCGGCCAGACAGACGGTGAGCAGGGTCCTCAGGAACGGTCTCGACATGTACAGCGCCCCTTTTCCGCCAGGTACGGGCAAATGCGTACGGTCGTCAGCGAAGCAAGGAAAGCCTTGCCTCAGTGAGCAGCGCCGGTCAAGTGCCATGTGACACGCACACATTGACGATCCGTCATTGTTCGAGCGAGCCGGTGAGATAGCCGCCCATCGTCCGGAACCAGTCGGTCGCCGCGTACTCGGTGCCGTCGTCGGTGCGCAGCCGCCGGATCAGCAGTCCGGGGTTGCGGCCGGTGTGGGCGTCGGCGCCCGCGACCACGACCACGCCGTCCCCCTCGCGGATGAAGATCCGGCCCGGTGTGCCGCCGTAGCGGCCCTGTGAGGCGGCGGCGGAGACGATCCGCAGCCGCTGCCCGCGGTGGAAGGTGTACGCGTTCGGATAGGGGTCCGACTGGGCGCGCACCAGGCGTTCCAGCCGTTCGGCGGGCCAGGTCCAGTCGATCAGGCTGTCCCGCGCGGACCGCTTGTGGAAGAAGCTCGCGCGGCTGCGGTCCTGCGGCTGCCAGAGGCCCGCGTCCCTGCCGGAGGCGATGAGGTCGAGCGACTCCCGCACGATCGGGGCGATCAGGTCGACGGTCCGGTGGAACAGATCCGTCACGGTGTCGGTGGGCCCGACCGGGATCGCGCGCTGGATCAGGACGTCCCCGGCGTCGAGTTCGCCGTTCATGCGGTGCGCGGTCACCCCGACCCGTTCCTCGCCGTTCAGCAGCGCCCAGATCAGGGGCGAGAAGCCGGCGTAGGCGGGCAGCAGCGAGTCGTGGATGTTGAGCGTGCCGTGCGGGGGCAGGTCGAAGACCTCCGGCGGCAGCCAGGTGCGCCAGTTGTTGGCGACGATGATGTCCGGGCGGGCCGCCCGCAGCGCGGTGAGGAGTTCGGGGTCGTCGGGGCGGTTGCGCAGCAGGACCGGGACATCGTTCTTCTCGGCGAGTTCGGCGACGTTGTCGTCCCAGATCTTCTCGTAGGCGTGGTCGCTCCTGGGGTGGGTGACCACGAGGGTGACCTCGTGATCGGAGTCGAGCAGGGACTGGAGCGTGCGGTGACCCCAGGTCTGGTACCCGAACATGACGACGCGCATGACGGTTCTCCCCTCCGGCGGCTCCATTGCAAGGTAAGGCTTACCTTATCTAACATGTGGCTGCCTGAGGGAGGCGATGCCACGGTGAAATCACCGCTCAAGGGATCGGACTCGAACAGCATCCACGACGTTCTCGGAATAGGCTTCGGCCCGTCGAATCTCGCCCTGGCCATAGCGATCGAGGAACACAACGCGTCACTTCCGGCGGAGCGGCAGCTCAACTCCCTGTTCCTGGAACGCCAGCCGGGCTTCGGCTGGCACAAGGGAATGCTCATCGACGACGCGACCATGCAGGTGTCCTTCCTCAAGGACCTCGTCACCCTGCGCGACCCGGCCAGCGACTTCAGCTTCCTGTGCTTCTTACGGGAGCGCGGCCGGCTGGTCGACTTCCTCAACCAGAAGACGCTCTTCCCGCTGCGGGTGGAGTTCCACGAGTACTTCGCCTGGGCCGCCGAACGCGTCCGCCACCTGGTGGCCTACGACCACGAGGTGACCGCCATCGAACCGGTGCGCGACGAGACCGGCACCGTCACCGCCTTCGACGTCGTCTGCCGCGACCCCGAACACCCCGGCCGCACGGTGACCCGCCGCGCCCGCGACCTCAGCGTCGCCGTCGGCCTCGAACCCCATGTGCCGCCCGGCGCCACCCTGTCCGACCGGGTCTGGCACAACAGTGAACTGCTGCCCCGCGTCGCCGAACTCTCCGCGCAGCGCGCCCCGGTGCGCCGGGCGGTCGTACTGGGCGCCGGTCAGAGCGCCGCCGAGACCGTCGACTACCTGCACCGCTCCTTCCCCGACGCCGAGATCTGCGCGGTCTTCGCCAAGTACGGCTACACACCCGCCGACGACAGCCCCTTCGCCAACCGCATCTTCGACCCGGAGGCGGTGGATGTCTACTTCACCGCCCCTTCCGAGGTGAAGCAGTCCCTGTTCGACTACCACCGCTCCACCAACTACTCGGTGGTCGACATGGACCTCATCGAGGCGCTGTACGCCACCGCCTACCAGGAGAAGGTCACCGGCCGCGAGCGGCTGCGCTTCCTCAACGTCTCCCGCATCCGCGAGGTCCGCACCCGCACCGACGGCTCACTCGACGTCGCCGTGGAGTTCCTGCCCACCGGCGAACTGCGGGCCCTGCGCGCCGATCTGCTGGTGCACGCCACCGGCTACCGGCCGCGCGATCCGGCCGCCCTGCTCGGCGAGGCGGCCAAGGTGTGCCTGCGCGACGACGGGGACGCCCTCCGCGTCACCCGCGACCACCTGGTGGAGACCGCGCCCGACGTCACCGCCGGCATCTACCTCCAGGGCAGCACCGAGCACACCCACGGGCTGACCTCGTCCCTGCTGTCCACCACGGCGATCCGCGCGGGCGAGATCCACCATTCCCTGCTCGCCCGCCGCACGGCCCGGCCCTGACGATCCGTCACCCCGGCGCACGTCACAGGCCCGGCAGGTCCCAGGCCCGTCACCTCCTCGGGCCGTGCGTCCAGCGGCCACCCAGCAGCGTGGCGTGCACGGGCATCTCCCGCAGGGTGCTCGTGCCGGCGGTCAGCGGATCGACGTCCACCACCACCAGGTCGGCCGGATCACCGACCCTGATCAGCGCCCGCCCACGGGCCGACGCGGTGAGCGCCGCCCGCACCGGTATCGCCTGCTCCGGATGCCAGGCGGGCCGCTCGTCACCGGTCCGCCCGACCGCCGCCGCGACACCCAGCCACGGGTCCAGCGGGGACACCGGGGCGTCCGAACCGAACTCCAGCCGCGCCCCGGCGGCCAGCAGGTCCCCGTAGGCGAACGCCCGCCCGGTGCGCCCCGCCCAGTGCCGGTCCGCCACGTCCCGGTCGTCCGGGGCGTGCGCGGGCTGCACCCCCGCCGTCACCCCCAGCGCGGCGAACCGCGGCACGTCCTCGGCGGTCAGCAACTGCGCGTGCTCGATCCGCCCCCGGCAGCGCACCGCCGCGAACGCGTCCAGGGCCAGGGTGTTGGCCCGGTCCCCGATGGCGTGCACCGCGGGCTCGACGCCGTGCCCGGCGGCCCGCCGCATCAGCCGCACCAGCTCCTCGTACGGCGTCTGTGTGATGCCGTATGCCTCCTCAGTGCCCTCCAGGCCCGGATACGGGTCGCGGCACAGCGCGGTCCGCGTGTTGAGAGAGCCGTCCGTGAACAGCTTCAGCGGGCCGACCCGCACCAGGCCGCCGGTGCCGGGCAGCACGTCACCGGTGCGCAGGCCGCGGCCGATCGCCGCGTCCAGGTGCTCCGGATAGACGGCCGCCTCCACCAGCACGGCGAGCGGCGCGACGGCGGCACGGCGGGCCCAGTCGGTGAGGTTGTCGGCGTAGTGGAAGTCGACGACCGCGGTGACGCCGCGCGCGGCGGCCGCCTCGCAGGCCTCGGCGACCCACCGGTCGAGGGTCTCCTCGGGCACCTCGGGCAGCGCCGCGACCGCCGAGAAGCACTCGTCCTCCCGCAGCACCCCGGTCGGATGCCCGCCCCGGCCCACCAGCGCGAGCCCCGCCGAGTTCAGCCAGGCCGCGTGCAGATCGGCGCTGAGCAGCGCGACCGGACGGTCCGGGCACACCGCGTCCAGCGCTGCCTTGTGCGGCGCGTCGGGCCACAGCCCGTCCCGGAAGCCGTACCCGGTCAGCACCCTTGCCCCGTCCGGCACGGCCGCCCGCAGCCGGACCGCCTCGGCGACCGCCCGCGCGGATCGCGCACCGGACAGATCCAGCCGGTGCCGCACGCTCGCCCACTGCGCGGCGTGCACATGGGCGTCCACCAGGCCGGGCAGGACGACCCGCCCCGCCAGGTCCACGACGGCCTCCCCGACCTCCGTCCCCAGCTCGCCGGCGTCCGCCGCCACGGCGGCGATCCGGCCGCCCGCGATCCGCAGCGCGCCCGGCGGCCCGCCCGCGCCGATCCGCACCCCGGTCAGGGTCAGCGGCGGCGGCGCCGGCGCGGCGGCGGTGCGAGGGCGCGGTACGCCGTCGAGGCTCGTCATACGGACTCTCCCGAGGGGCGGGCGACGGTCAGCCGAGCGCGCGGTCCAGGTTGAACGCGGCACTGATCAGGGCGAGATGGGTGAACGCCTGCGGGAAGTTGCCCTGCTGCTCACCGGTGTGGCCGATCTCCTCGGCGTACAGACCCAGGTGGTTGGCGTAGGTCAGCATCTTCTCGAAGGCCAGCCGTGCCTCGTCCACCCGGCCGGCGTGCACCATCGCCTCGACGTACCAGAACGAGCAGATGGAGAAGGTGCCCTCGTCGCCGCGCAGTCCGTCGGGGCTGGCCTCCGGGTCGTAGCGGTAGACCAGCGAGTCGGAGACCAGCTCCTCGGTCAACGCGTCCAGCGTGGACAGCCACTTGGGGTCGGTCGGCGCGATGAACTTGGTCAGCGGCATCATCAGCACCGCCGCGTCCAGCACGTCACCGTCCTCGTACTGCATGAACGCCTGCCGCCGCTCGGACCAGCCGCGGCTGTGGATCCGCCGGTAGATGGCGTCGCGGACGGCCTGCCAGCGCGGCAGGTCGGCGGGCAGACCGCGGCGGTTGGCCATCCGGATGGCCCGCTCGATCGCCACCCAGCACATCAGCCGCGAGTACAGGAAGTTCTTGCGGCCGCCGCGGGTCTCCCAGATGCCCTCGTCCGGCTGGTCCCAGTGCTCGCACACCCAGTCGACCAGCGCGGACACGTCGTCCCACTGGGCGGAGGAGATGGGCTTCGCCCACTTGTCGTACAGGTAGATGGAGTCGATGAGCGCGCCGTAGATGTCCAGCTGGAGCTGTTCGGCGGCGGCGTTGCCGACCCGGACCGGGGCGGAGCCCTCGTGGCCCTCCAGGTGGTCGAGTTCACGCTCGGTCAGATCGGTGCGGCCGTCGATGCCGTACATGATCTGGAGCGGGCCGGAGGCGTGTCCGTCGCCCGGACTGATGTGCCGGGTCACGAAGTTCATGAAGGCCTCGGCCTCGCCGGTGAAGCCCAGCCGCAGCAGCGCGTACACGCAGAACGCGGCGTCGCGCACCCAGACGTACCGGTAGTCCCAGTTGCGCTCACCGCCCGGCTGCTCGGGCAGGCTGGTCGTCGGGGCGGCGACGATCGCGCCGGTGGGCGCGTAGGTGAGCAGCTTCAGGGTGAGCGCCGAGCGGTGCACCATCTCCCGCCAGCGGCCCCGGTACTTGGACTGCGACAGCCAGCGCCGCCAGTACTTCACCGTGGCGTCGAACTGCTCCTCCGCCTCCAGCCGGGCACAGCGGCGCGGGGACACCTGCCCGCCGACCTGGTCGAGCGCGAACACCGCGGTCTCGCCCTCGGCCAGCTTGAACTCCGCCCGCGCGTCCTGCCCGTCGGCCTCCAGCGGCACCGTCGCGGTGAGCGCAAGGGACAGCGCGGGCGACTCGAAGACCGCCACCTCGCCGTCCATGCGCAGGGTGTGCGGCTGGGTGCCGAAGTCGAAGCGCGGCGCCACCCGGGTGCGGAAGACGACCGAGCCGCGCACGCAGATCACCCGCCGGATCAGCCGGTGCCGGTCGGCCTCCGCCGCCTCGCCGATGACCGGCATGAAGTCCTGCACCTCGCCCACGCCGTCCTCGGTGAAGAAGCGGGTGATCAGGACGTTGGTGTCCGGGAAGTAGAACTGCTTGGTCTTCGCCGGGCCGGCCGCGGACAGCTGGTAGGAGCCGCCGCGCTCCGCGTCCAGGATGGAGGCGAAGACGCTCGGGGCGTCGAAGGCGGGGCAGCAGTACCAGTCGATCGTGCCGTCCGTGCCCACCAGGGCGACGCTGCGAAGATCGCCGATCAGGCCGTGCTCGGCGATCGGCAGATAGCGCGATCCTCCGGAAGTGTCGTCCCTCGGTGCCTCTGCCATCGCAGCCTCCCTCGAACGGTCCGCCCCAGCGCGAATTCCAGCTTAGGCCGGTCACCAGAGCCGAACGCACGGAATCGATCAGTCCGCGAGCCCGGCGCGATCAGGGCTCGATGATGCCGGGCGGCACTCCACCGAAAGACCACCGCGAGGCCACCGCGGGGCCACCGCGCTCACACCGTCAGGACCCTGATCCCGGCCTCCTCGAACCGCCGGACCAGGCCTTCGTCCGCCGCCGTGTCGGTCACGAGGGTGTCCACCGCCTCGGTGCCGCAGATCCGGGCGAACGCCCGGCGGCCCAGCTTGCTGGAGTCGGCGGCGACCACCACCCGCTCGGCCCGCTCGCACAGCAACCGGTTGATCGCGGCCTCCGCCTCGTCGTGCGCGGCGGCGCCGTGCACCACGTCGAGGGCGACCACACCCAGCACCGCCACATCCAGTGTGACCTGGCCGAGCACGCCGTCCGCGAGCGGCCCGATCAGCTCGTAGGACTGCGCCCGGGCCACCCCGCCGGTCACCACGATCTTGAACTGGGGCCGCACCGCCAGCTCGTTGGCGATGTTCAGCGCGTTGGTGACGACGGTGAGCGCGGGGGAGCCGGAGCCGAGGTCGCCGCGCACGGCGAGGGCGCGGGCCACCTCGGTGGTGGTGGTGCCGCCGGTCAGCCCGACCGCCTCGCCGGGCGCGATCAGCTCCGCCACCGCCTTCGCCACCCGCTGCTTCTCCGAGGCGCGGCGGGCCGTCTTGTAGCGCAGCGGCAGCTCGTACGACACCCCGTGCACCACCGCTCCGCCGCGGGTGCGGACGAGCATCTGCTGCTCGGAAAGCTGGTCGAAGTCCCGGCGGATCGTGGCGGCCGAGACCTCCAGCTCGGCGGCGGCCTCCTCGACGTCCAGCCGGCCCCGCTCGACGAGCAGTTCCAGCAGCGCCTTCCAGCGGGCGTCGCGCGACATCCGCACCCTCCGTTCCTCGTCCCTCCCGGCGACCCTAGCGCACCCCACCTCCGTCCGAATGCTTGAAGATGCTCGAAACATCGCGCTATCTTGCAAAAACAATCACGGGAGTGGGAGGGGACACGGCATGACCCATGTCGAGGACGAACTGCGCACCCAACCGGAGTGCTGGACCCGGGCCGCCGCCGAGGCCCCGGACCACCGCGCGGCCCTGCCCGCGCCCGGTGAGCGGGTCGCGCTCGTCGGCTGCGGCACCTCGTACTTCATGGCGCGGGCCGCCGCCGCGCTGCGGGAGGAGGCCGGCCACGGCGAGACCGACGCCTTCGCCGCCTCCGAGTTCCCGGCCGGCCGCCGCTACGACCGGATGGTCGCCCTCAGCCGCTCCGGCACCACCACCGAAGTGCTCGAACTGCTCGGCAAGGTGCGCGGCCGGATCCGCACCACCGCCATCACCGCCGACCCGCACACCCCCGTCCAGGAGGCCGCCGACGATCTCGTGGTCCTCGACTGGGCCGACGAACGGTCCGTCGTGCAGACCAGGTTCGCCACCACCGCGCTCACCCTGCTCCGCGCCCACCTCGGACGGCACACCGACACCGTCGTCGCCGACGCCCGCACCGCCCTCGACGGCGACCTGCCCGAAGGGCTCGTCGACCGCGCCCAGTTCACCTTCCTCGGCCGCGGCTGGACCGTGGGCCTCGCCGACGAGGCCGCCCTGAAGATGCGCGAGGCCGCCCGCGCCTGGACCGAGTCCTACCCGGCCACCGAGTACCGCCACGGCCCCATCAGCGTCACCACCCGGGGCACCGCGACCTGGATGCTCGGCGAGGCACCCCCGGGGCTCGCCGCACAGGTACGGGCCACCGGCGCCCAGTGGGTGGCGGGCGGCCTCGACCCGCTCGCCGAACTCGTCCGCGCCCAGCGCCTCGCGGTCGCCGTCGCCGCGGCCCGCGGCCTCGACCCGGACCACCCCCGCCACCTCACCCGCTCGGTGATCCTCGCGCCCTGACAGCCGACACCCGCGCCGGAACGGACCGGCGACGATCGGAAAGGACCGGACGTGCCCCTCGTCACCACCGGCGAGCTCGTCACCAGCGCCGCCACGGCCCGCCGCGCCGTGGCCGCCTTCAACATCATCACCCTGGAACACATCGAGGCCGTCGTCGCCGGAGCCGAGACGGCCGGCTCACCCGTCGTCCTCCAGGTCAGCGAGAACGCCGTGAAGTTCCGCTACGGACGGCTGCTCCCGCTGGCCCGCGCCGCGGTCGCCGCCGCCGAACGCGCCGCCGTCCCCGTCGCCCTCCACCTCGACCACGTCCAGAGCGACCACCTGCTGCGGCAGGCCCCCGAGGCCGGGTTCAGCTCCGTGATGTACGACGCGGCCCGGCTGCCGTACGCCGAGAACCTGGCCGCGACCCGCGCCGCCGCCGACTGGGCACACGCCCAGGGCCTGTGGATCGAGGCCGAGTTGGGGGAGGTCGGCGGCAAGGACGGACGACCCCCGCTGGACGCCCACGCACCCGGCGCGCGCACCCGCCCGGCGCAGGCCCGCGCCTTCGTCGCCGACACCGGCGTCGACGCCCTCGCCATCGCCGTCGGCAGCGTCCACGCCATGACCACCCGCACCGCGCGCCTCGACCACGTTCTGCTCAAACACCTCCACGCCGGACTCGACGTGCCGCTGGTGCTGCACGGCTCCTCGGGCCTGCCGGACGGCGAACTCACCGCGGCCGTCACGGGCGGCATCACCAAGGTGAACATCGGCACCGCCCTGAACATCGCCATGACCGGCGCGATCCGGACCTACCTCGCCGCCCACCCCGAGGCGGTCGACTCCCGCGGCTACCTCACCGTGGGCCGCGAGGCGATGGCGGAGGCGGTGACCCGGATCATCCGGACGCTCGATCCCGCCTGACCGCCCGCAGCACCACGAACTTCCGGTCGCTCGCGACGACCTCGCTGTCCCCGAACAGCCGGCGCAGCTTCACGTGGTAGCCCAGATGCCGGTTGCCGACCACCCACAGCTCGCCGCCCGGCCGCAGCACCCGCCGGGCACCGGTGAACATCCGCCAGGCCGTCGCGTCCGTCGTCGCCTGATGGGAGTGGAACGGCGGATTGTTCAGCACGACGTCCACACTCCCGGACGGCACCCCGGCCAGCCCGTCCCCGACCCGGAACTCGGCGTGCCCCGGCACCCCGTTGGCCCTGTACGTCGCCTCGGCGGACGCCACCGCCTGGAACGACTCGTCCGTGAACAGCACCTCGGCGCGCGGATTGGCCAGCGCCACCGCCGTGCCCACCACCCCGTTGCCGCAGCCCAGATCCACCACCCGCTGCGGGCCCCGGGTCCGCGGCAGATGCCCGAGGAAGAACCGGGTGCCGATGTCCAGCCGGTCGGCGCAGAACACACCCGCGTGGTTGACGACGGTGCGCCCGGAGACCGGCCCGACCCCGCCGGGCAGGGCGTAGGTGTGCGGCCACGGGTTGGCGGGCCGGGGCAGCGAGGGGTCCGGCGTGCTGAGGATCAGCCGGGCCTTCTGCTCGGCGAGCGAGGTGCGGGTCGGCCCGACGATCCGCTCGAACAGCTGGAGCGTGGAGGTGTGGATCTCCTTCACCATGCCGGTGCCGACCACCACCGAGCCCTCGTGCAGCGCCGGCGCCAGCCGCAGCAACTGGTCCTCCAGCAGCGCGAGGCTCTTCGGCACCCGCACCAGCAGCACGTCGATCCGGTCCGGCGGCGGATCCTGCGTGGTCAGCAGCCGGACCGCGCCGGGCTCGACACCGGCCCGCGCCAGGTTCGCCCGGGTCGCCTCCTGGGCGAGGAAGGAGTCGGTGATCTGCGTCGGCGCGTGCGCCGCCAGTGCCGTCGCCAGCGCGCCCCAGCGGTCGCCGACCACCACGACCGTGCCGGTGAGCGGCACCTCCCGGTCCGCCAGATGCCGCAGCAGATACGCGTCGGAGGCGTCCCAGGCCCGCAGGCGGTCGCGCGGGTCCTCGGGGAAACGGGAGAGCGCCAGCTCGCCCCAGGGAGTCGTCATACGGTCGTTCATCGTGCGTCAAGGCTAGCCGAGCCGCAGCTCAGGGGCGGTGGGGCCGCCGGGGCCGGTGGGGGAGGATGGACGGCATGGACGGCGAGCTGTTCCCCCGCGAGCGGACGCGGATCGCACTCGGCGCGGTCCACGTCCCCGACTGGCTGGACCCGGACGGCCAGCGCGAGCTGCTGGCCGCCTGCCGCGACTGGGCCCGCCCGCCCGCCGGACTGCGCACCGTCCGCACCCCCGGCGGCGGCACCATGACCGCCCGCCAGGTGTGCCTCGGCTGGCACTGGTACCCGTACGCCTACGCCCGCACCGTCGTCGACGGCGACCACGCCCCGGTGAAGCCGTTCCCCGGCTGGCTCGGCGAGCTGGGCCGCCGCGCCGTCGCCGACGCGCTCGGCCCTGACGCCGTCGCGGACGCCGCCTACGACATCGCTCTGATCAACTTCTACGACGGCGACGCCCGCATGGGCATGCACCGCGACGCCGACGAGCGGTCCGACGCGCCCGTGGTGTCCCTGAGCCTCGGCGACACCTGCGTCTTCCGCTTCGGCAACACCGAGAACCGGTCCCGGCCCTGGACCGACGTCGAGCTGCGCAGCGGCGACCTCTTCGTCTTCGGCGGACCCTCCCGGCTCGCCCACCACGGGGTGCCGCGCGTCCGTCCCGGCACCGCGCCACCCGCCCTCGGCCTGCGCGGACGCCTCAACGTGACGCTGCGGGTGAGCGGCTTCCCGGCCACCGGCCGACCCGCGCCGGCCGACCCGCGGATCATGGGAGACTCGCCCTCATGAGCGGCAAGGCGGACCCCCGGCCGGCGGGGGAAGGGACCACCTCACGGGCGCGGTTGGACCGGGGGCGCGGTGCGCTCGGGCCCGCGCTGGAGCTCGTGCACACCGGACGGGCGCCCACCCGCGCGGTCCTCACCGCCGAACTCGGCGTCACCCGCGCCACCGCCGGCGCGGTCGCCGCCGAGCTGGAGGCGCTGGGCCTGATCCAGGTCGACGCCCGGCCCGGCGCCGCCGCCGGCTCCCAGGGCCGGCCCTCGCACCGGCTGCGGCTCGCCGAGGAGGGGCCCGTGGCGCTGGCCGCCCAGGTGCACGCCGACGGCTTCCGGGCCGCGCTGGTCGGCCTCGGCGGCCGGATCGTCGCCACCGCCCCCGGCTGCGAGACCGTGGACGCCGACCCCGCGAAGGTGCTCGGCTCCGTCGTGGAGGCCGGCGCGGAACTGCTGCGGCAGACCGGCCGGCGCTGCGTGGGCGCCGGACTCGCGGTGCCGTCCGCGGTCGCCGAACCGGAGGGCCTGGCCCTGAACCCGCTGCACCTCGCCTGGCCGGCGGGCGCGCCGGTGCGGGAGATCTTCGCCGACTGCGTGCGCGCCGCCGGGATCACCGGACCGGCCTTCGCCGCCAACGACGTCAACCTCGCCGCGCTCGCCGAGCACCGGCACGGCGCCGGGCGCGGCTCCCGCGACCTGCTGTGCGTGGCCACCGGGCACCGCGGCGTCGGCGGCGCGCTGGTCCTCGACGGACGGCTGCACTCCGGCAGCTCCGGCCTCGCCCTGGAGGTCGGCCACCTCACCGTCAACCCCGAGGGCCGGCCCTGCCACTGCGGCAGCCGAGGCTGCCTCGACGTCGAGGCCGACCCGCTGGCCCTGCTCACCACGGCCGGCCGCGCCCCCGGCCCCGAGGTGTCCCTGCTGAAGCAGGCCGGCGACCTGCTGCGCGAGGAGTACGGCGACCCGGCGGTCAGGACGGCCGCCGAGGCCCTGATCGACCGGCTGGGCCTCGGCCTCGCCGGACTCGTCAACATCCTCAACCCGGACCGCATCATCCTCGGCGGCCTGCACCGCACCCTGCTGGAAGCCGACCCCGAGCGCCTGCGCGCGGTCGTGGCCGACCGCAGCCTGTGGGGCCGCAGCGGCGGTGTCCCGATCCTGCCCTGCACCCTGGACCACAACAGCCTGGTCGGCGCGGCGGAACTGGCGTGGCAGCCGGTCCTGGACGATCCGCTGGGGGCACTGGCCGGTTCCTGAGCTCCGGGAGGCAGCGGGCTCAGAGCGAGGCGCCGCCGTCGATCACCAGGTCCGTGCCGACCAGGGAGGCCGCGGCGTCGGAGGCCAGGTACAGCACCGCCTCGGCCACCTCCTCCGTCGACGACACCCGGCCCAGCGGCGACTCGTCCTTCATCCGTACGGCCCGCTCCTCCTCGGTCTCGCCGGGCCGCAGTGACATCCCGGTGTCGGACGCCCCGGGGCTGACCGCGTTGATCCGGACGCCCTCGCCGATGTGGTCCAGCGCGGCGCCGCGGGTGAGCGAGGCGACGGCCGCCTTGGTCGCGGCGTAGGCGGTGGTGCCGTTGACCTGCTGGTGCGCGCCCAGGTTGGACGCGACGTTGACGATCGCGCCGCCGCCGGGCTGGCTGCGCATCTGCCGTATCTCGGCCGCCAGCGCGAGGAAGACGCCGGTGACGTTGATGTCGAGCACGGTCCGCCAGTCCTCCTCGGACAGTTCGGTGAGCGGCCCGCCCCGGAAGACGCCCGCGTTGTTCACGGCCACGTCGAGCGAGCCGAACCGGTCGACGGCGGCCCGCACCAGCGCGGCCACCTCGTCGGCGCGGCTGACGTCGGCGGCGTGGGCGACGGCCGTGCCGCCCGCCGCCTCGATCAGGGCGACGGTCTCGTCGAGCGCCGCCCGGCCGCGCCCGGCCACGACGACCCGGGCCCCTTCGGCGGCGAAGGCCAGGGCGGTGGTCCGGCCGATGCCGGATCCGGCGCCGGTGACGAGGACGACGCGGTCGGTGAAACGTGCGCGGGTCATGGTGGTCCGCCTTTCGCGGGGTGTGTCGGATGTCGCGGGTGAGGGGTGGGTCTGTCAGGGGGTGAACGGCCGCAGGCGCGCGAGGTGCAGCAGCGGCGCCGCCGCCGCGAAGAGCAGCGCCGCGGCGGCGAGGCTCGCCCGGTCGCCGCCGGCGGCCAGCAGCAGGGCGAAGAGGACGGTCGGGCCGACCTCCATCGCGGTGTTGTGCACTCCGCCGGCCAGCCCGGTGCGGTCGGCGGGCACCCGGTCGGTGGCGAGGACCGCCGACCCGGCGAAGGCGGCGGCGGCCCCGACGGGCAGCAGGAGCAGGCCGGGCAGGACGCCGTGGCCGTACGGGATGCCGGTGTCGAGTCCGGTGAGGGCGAGCAGTCCGAGCCCGGTGGCGGCCGTGGCGAGCCCGCCGCCGGTCACCACGACCGGCCCGAACCGCCCGACGAGCCGCCCCGCCACCCGGCCGGAGAGCAGCAGCGCGGCGGCGAACGGCACGAACGCCGCCGACGTCCGCAGCGCCGACCAGCCCCGCTCCTGCTGGAGATGGAGCGAGAGCAGGACGAACACGGTGCTGGTCCCGGCCGCCGTCAGCGCCGTGGCGAGCAGCCCGAGCGCCCGCCGCCGGTCCCGCAGGAATCCCGGCGGCAGCACCGGGTCGGCGGTACGCCGCTCCACGCGCGGGAAGACGGCGAGCAGGACGGCACCGGCCGCGAGCGGGCCGAGCACCCGCGCCGAACCCCAGGACCAGGCGTCGGTGAGGACGAGTCCGTAACTGACGGACGTGATCCCGGCGGTCGCGAGGACCGCGCCGGTCACGTCGAGGCGGGCCCCGCGGACCGGCGGGCCGTCGGGCGGGAGCAGCCGGGGCACGAGCGGCAGGGCGAGGGCGGTGACGGCGAGGGGCGCGGCGAGGGCCCAACGCCAGGACAGCAGCGCCGAGACGACGCCGGAGAGCAGGTTGCCCGCGGTGGCGCCGAGCACCGACAGCCCGCCCCAGGTCGCCGTCGCGCGGCGGTGGGCGCGGGGATCGGGGAACAGCGTCCGCAGGGCGGCCATCGCGGCCGGTGCGATCAGCGCCGCTCCGACACCCTGCGCGAACCGGGCCGCGAGCAGCGCGGGATGGGTAGGGGCGAGCGGGGCGGCGGCCGAGGCCGCGCCGAGGAGCAGCAGACCGGCGAGCAGGGCGCGCCGCGCGCCGCACCGGTCGGCGAGGCGGCCCCCGAGCAGCAGCGGTCCGGCGAAGCCGAGCCCGTAGGCCGCGCTCAGCAGGATCAACTCCTCGCGCGCCAGCTGGAACTGACGGCCGATCTCGGGCAGGGGGACGGCTATGGCGGCCAGGGTGAAGATCAGGGTGACCTGTAAGGAGCCGAGCAGCGCGAAGGCCATCCGGTGGCCGCGGGCACGCCCGGAGCGGGCCGGCACGGCGTCGACCGCGGTCATGAGCCCTCCCTTTCTGGATCGATCGGTCAAATATGAGGGCCGCAAAGCAGCGACCGCCGCTCGGGCGGTCGCTAGAGGTGCGGTCCGGTTCAGTCCAGCAGTGCGAGCGCCTGCTCCGCCGCGTCCCGTACCCGGGCCGGGTCGGTGGAGGCCTTGCCCACCACGCGCAGGCCTTGCAGCAGCACCAGCAGCATGCGGGCCAGCGAGCGCGGATCGCGCTCCTCGGGCAGCTCGCCCTGCGCCTGGGCGCGCAGCAGCGCCGAGTGCAGCAGGGTCTCCAGATGCTCCCAGCTCAGCTCGACCCGGCGGGCCGCCGCGCTGTCGTGCGGGGCCAGTTCGGCGGCCGTGTTGGTGACGAAACAGCCGGCCGCGCGCCGCGCCTCGTCCGCCGCCTCCGCCGCGAACCGCCGCACCACCGTGCGTACGGCGGGCAGGGCGGGACCCGGCTGCGACAACTCGCGCAGCAGCGACGGGTTGTGGGACTCGCCGTACCGGTCGAGCGCCTTGAGGTACAGGTCCCGCTTGTTGCCGAAGGTGGCGTAGATGCTGGCGCGTCCGATGCCGAGGTGGTCGACGAGGTCCGCCATGGACGTCGCCTCGTACCCCCGCCGCCAGAACAGTTCGAGGGCCGACTGCAGGGCGGCGTCAGGATCGAATTCCTTGCTCCTGGCCATGACTTGACCCTAGGCGATTCCAGAACGAACGGTCAAGTAATCCAGGGGTGTTCGGCTAGGCCACCGCCGCGCTCCGGCGCGGACGGGCCACCAGTTCACCGCCGCAGTTGGGACAGATCCCCTGCATGGCGGCGCCGCACGGCACACAGAACGTGCACTCGTACGAGCAGATCAGCGCCGACGCGTCCGCCGGCAGCTCCGCCGTCTCACAGCGCTCACAGCGGTCGCGCATCTCCAGGGCCATGTCCCGTCCCCCTCCTCATGCCGGACCCGGCGGTCCGATGGACCTTCATCCTGCGGGCTCGCGGGAGCCGCCGCAGCGGCCGTCCGGGACAGCGGCCGACAGGATCGGGCCACGTCACGGGCGCGGCACGCGACGAGCACGGGGTCAGGGCCAGTCCACCGCGAACGCCCGGCCGGGGTTGCCCGACAGGATCAGTGACACCGTCTCCACCCTCAGTTCCGCCTCCAGCCTCGGCCGCACCCGGCGCAGCAGATACGGCATCCCCGGACCGCCGCACACCGAGCGGGCGTCGGCGGTCGTGGTGTCACCGCCGAGCAGCAGCCGGTCGGCGAAGCCGGCGTCGGCCAGCCGCCGCACGGCGTCCGGCATCCGCCAGTCGGTGGCGTGATGGGCGCGGGAGGGGCCGTCGAAGGCGAGGTACGCGCCCGCCTCGGCGGCCCGGCGGTGCGTCACGGCGTCGGGGGAGCGGTTGAGGTGGCCCAGGATCACCCGGTGCGCAGGCACGCCCAGCTCGCCGCACAGCAGGTCGAGCACATCGAGCGCGCCGGTGCCCAGCTCCAGGTGGACGGCGATGGGCGCGCCGGTCGCATGATGCGCCTCGGCCGCCGCGGTCATCGTCCAGCGGGCGTGCTCGTCGAGGGAGTGGAAGCCGCCCGCCACCTTGATCAGCCCCGCGCGGACCCCCGACGCGCCGATGCCCTCGGTCAGTTCGGCCACGAACACCTCGGCGAGCCGGGTGCGCAGCCCGTCGAGGACGCTCGCGTCGTAGTGGACGGCCTGGTGCAGCCCCGTCGCCGCCACCACCCGCACCCCGGTCTCCCGCGACAGCGCGGCCAGGTCGGCGGCCCGGCGCCCCAGCCCGTACGGCGTCCACTGCACCACGCTGTCACCGCCCGCCGCGCGGAACGCGGCCAGCTCGGCGCGGGCGGCACGGGCGTCCCGCAGCTCCTGGCCGGACAGCTGAGGGACGGACAGGAACAGGTGGTCGTGCGCGTCGCAGACGCCCAGCTCCTCGGGGCGTACGTCCCCGAGAACCGTACGGACCGTGCGGGCCGTCCGGGCCGTGCTCACCACTGGCGTCCCCGCGGCAGCCGGGCCCGCTCCGGCGCCGACAGATGCAGCACCTGGAACACCTCGCCGTCCGTCCGCGGCGCGTCCCGCGCCCAGAGCGAGAAGAGGACCAGCTCCCAGCGCCCGGTGTCCACGGCCGCCGCCGCGCACACCGCGCCGTCCAGGGCGGCGAGCCGTGCCGCCGCGCGCACCGCCTCCTCGGCGGCCTCGCCGACCGCGGCCCCTTCCGGAACCGGCCGCCGGTCCCGCACCGCGACCCGCGCGGCGGCACCGGCGGCGCGGCCCTCCTCGTACGCCAGGCCGGTCCACTGGCGTATCGCGGGCCGCCCGAAGTCGTCGCTCAGGCCCTGGAAACCGCCGCCCCAGAGGAAGGCGTTCATGCCCTCCACCGTGTTCCACAGGTAGAACGGCGCGTACTGGTTGACCGGCGAGCCGTCCACCCCGCGCTCCCGCATCAGATACGCCTTGAACCCCAGGCCCTCCCAGCCGTCGAGGAGATGTCCGAGCCGGGCCACGCGGGCGCGGACGACGTCCATGTCGTAGTCGGCGGGCAGGGTGACCTCGTACTGCATCGCGTGCACGGAACGTCTCCTCAGGCGGTGGGTTCGGCGGACGGCGCGAGCAGTGAGAGCAGGCCGCTCACTCCCGCGTCGAAGGCGGACGGGGAGCCGGAGGCGCGGGCGAGGACGTACCCGCCCTGGACGGTCGCGACGATCGCCGCGGCGATCTCCTCGCTGTCGAGCGAGGACGCGAACTCGCCCCGCGCCTGCCCCTCCCGGACGATCCCGGCGAGCCGTTCGCGCAGCCAGTCGAGCGTCTCGTCGACGGGTGCGCGCAGTTCGTCGCTGGCGACGACGTCCGGGTCCATGGTCAGCCGGCCCACGGGACAGCCGCGCAGCACATCGCGCTCCCGCCGCAGATACGCCTCGATCCGCTCGTACGGCGTCCCGGTCCCGCCGAGCGCTCGTTCGGCGGCGGCCCGCATCTCCTCCGCCGTCCGCCGGATCGCGGCCAGCGCGAGATCCGGCTTGCCCTTGAAGTGGTGGTACATGCTGCCCTGCCCGGCGCCCGCCCGCTCCAGGATCGCCTTCGGGCTGGTGCCCACGTAGCCGCGCTCCCACAGCAGTTCGCGGGTGGACTCGATCAGTCGCTCCGAGGTGCTCATGGCGCCTACTGTACATACCAGTAGTTACAGAATCCATGGGGCGCAGCTACTCCCCGCGGGGTACGCGCACTGTCGTCGGCCGTACGACGACCAGGACCGCTGTCGGCGGCGAGTGTGGAGGCGTCGACCCACCGGATGTACCGACTCGGGAGATGACTCGTGATGCAGACCTTGGCGCACCTCGGCGACGGCGGACCGGGGCCGTGGATCCTGTTCTTCCCGCTGATCTGGGCGGCCGTCGTGATCGGCGGCATCACGCTGCTGCGCCGCACCGGGTGGCGCGGACGCGGCGGCGGACCCTGGCGGCCGGCCGTGGACCGCACCTCACCCATCGCCGTCCTCGGCCGCCGCTTCGCCTCCGGCGAGATCGGCGAGGAGGAGTACTGGCGCCGGCTGTCCGTGCTGGACGAGCAGTTCGGCCGTACGGGCAAGGGCGGCGTGCTCTGAGCGCCCGCGGCGTGCCGCGCGGAGGGGTGCCGCGCGGAGGGGTGCCGCGCGGAGGGGTGCCGCGCGGAGGGGTGTGGTGCGGGAGGGCGCGCGACGGCACCTGGGTGCGAGGAAGGGCGCCCGGCGGGCGCCCCCCTCACCGCCCGGTCAGCCGGGAACGGCCGACCGGGCGGGAGCGTGTGCGGGTAGTGCCTCGGCGGGCTCCACGGGGCCGAGGGGCTCGACCTCCGGGAAGCGGTGCGCCGGTGGCTCCGCGGTCGCGCGCTGCGGCGGGCGCGGTGGCGCCGCCTGTGTCGGGGTGGGCGCCGGCAGGGTGAACCAGACGACCTTTCCCCGCTCGCCGTCGGGCCGCGCGCCCCAGCTCTCGCTGACGGCGGCCACCATGGCGAGCCCGCGCCCGCAGGTGGCCAGCGACTCGGCGTCCTCGACCACCGGCAGGCGGGGGTCGTGGTCGCGCACCGAGACCGTGAGCCGATCGAGCAGCAGCTCGATCTCCACGGTGCACATCTTGTCGGGCTGGGCGTGGCGGTGGACGTTGGTGAGCAGTTCTGTCACACCGAGCGCCGCCCGGTCTATGAGGGCGTCCATATGCCAGTAGCGCAACTGCGCTGAAACGATTCTGCGGACTTGGCCGATCCGCGACGGCAGGGCTTGGAGCTCCACCGTGCAGTGCCTGCTTGGGTGACTGATCACGGCTGCGACTCCCCGACGTGAGGTCCGGAAGAACACGGAGTTCGGATCCAGCAGAGAGCCTGCGTGCAACGGCCGCCTGCTGTCGTGGCCGGCGGGCTGGTTCGCAGCGTTATCGCCGGTAAACCCAGAGTGACGTGAGACCAGAGTGACCCAGGGGGTGCGGCGGCGCAACTCGCGGTCATCAGTCGCCGCGCCCCGCCGCCCTGCGCACCGCCTCGATGAACCGGCGCGCCGCGGGCGGGCCCGGCTCGCCCGGCGCGGGGTCGTGCTCGCCCAGCCTCAGCAGATAACGCGTGCCGTTGACGTCGGCGAGCGCGCGGCCCTCGGAGCCGAACCAGGGCCTGGAGGCCCGTACCGCCTGCACGGGCGCGCTGTCGATCTCGCTGCCGTAACTGGTCAGCAACTCCAGCCGGCCACCTCTGATCCGGATCTGCCCGGCGCGGGTGAGCGAGCGCAGGCCCTTGCCGATACGCACTCCCCTGGCCGTGAACTCCGGCTCCCCCATGCCCTCCTGCCCCCTCGTCACACGTGGTCCCCGCGTGCGGTACCCGCCCGCTCCGGTGCAGTCTGCCCCGCCCTCGCACCGAGCACCAGTACGCATGTGCCGGGCGCACCGGACACCCGGAGCACTCGCCCGAATGCGCCCCCACACACCACCCGACCGCCCCCTTCGAGCAGCCGCTCGGGCCCTGGCGCGCACCCGTCCCGCCGCCTTCGAGCAGTCGTTCCCGCAGGCCTGCTTTGAGGCCCCCAAAGATGCGTTTATGCAGGTGAGAAGCGTGCCGAAGCTGTCTATAGTCGGTGTGTCGGCCGCGCGACGCGCCGTCGGCGCGCAGCGTAAGGAGCCCGCCGTGAGCACCACCCGCACCTCCCAGCAGCCCAGCACGGGCGTCACCCTCGACACCCTGGACGTCGACCACAGCGACGCGGCCTACCGCACCTGGCTGAAAGAGGCCGTCCGCAAGGTGCAGGCCGACGCCAACCGGTCGGCCGACACCCATCTGCTCCGCTTCCCGCTGCCGGAGGCCTGGGGCATCGACCTGTATCTGAAGGACGAGTCGACCCACCCGACCGGCAGCCTCAAACACCGCCTCGCCCGCTCGCTCTTCCTCTACGGCCTGTGCAACGGATGGGTCCGCCCCGACCGCCCGGTGATCGAGGCGTCCAGCGGCTCGACGGCCGTATCCGAGGCGTACTTCGCCAAGCTGATCGGTGTGCCCTTCATCGCCGTCATGCCGCGCACGACGAGCGCCGAGAAGATCCGGCTCATCGAGTTCCACGGTGGACGCTGCCACTTCGTCGACGACTCGCGCACCATGTACGAGGAGTCCGCCCGCCTCGCCGCCGAGACCGGCGGCCACTACATGGACCAGTTCACCTACGCGGAGCGCGCCACGGACTGGCGCGGCAACAACAACATCGCCGAGTCGATCTTCCGCCAGCTGCACCTGGAGCGGTTCCCGGAGCCCGCCTGGATCGTCGCCACCGCGGGCACCGGCGGCACGTCCGCGACCATCGCCCGCTACGTGCACTACATGCAGTACGACACGCGCGTCTGCGTCGCCGACCCGGAGAACTCCTGCTTCTTCGAGGGCTGGACGACCGGCGACCCGGACGTCACCTGCGACTGCGGCTCCCGTATCGAGGGCATCGGCCGGCCCCGGATGGAACCGAGCTTCGTGCCCGGCGCCGTCGACCGGATGATGAAGGTCCCGGACGCGGCGAGCGTCGCCGCCGTCCGCGCCCTGGAGCGGACCATCGGCCGCAAGGCGGGCGGCTCGACCGGCACCGGCCTGTGGAGCGCGCTGAAGATCGTCGCCGAGATGGTCGCGGAGGGCCGTCGGGGCAGCGTGGTCACCCTGCTGTGCGACCCGGGCGACCGCTACCTCGACAAGTACTACTCCGACGCCTGGCTCGCCGAGCAGGGCCTGGACATCGCGCCGTACACGGCCGCCATCGAGTCGCTGCTGGCGACCGGGGTCTGGCCCGACTGAGCCTCGCGCGGGCGAGAGCCGCCCCGGCGGTGAGCGGCGTCCTCACCCGAGGCGGGTGAGGACGCGCCGGGCCGGTTGTGCGCACGGTGAAGAGGGCTCACACCGGCGTCGACGAACCCGCCGGGCCGCCCCCGTCCCCCCGCGGGCCGGTGGCCGAACGCCCGGACCGCGCAGAAAGCGAGGCAGCAGGATGACCGCCGCACACCCCTCGCGAGCACGCGGCCGACGATGACGGCGAGGCCGGCGGCCCGCGCCGGAGGCAGCGCCGGTCAGGGCCGCGCCGGATGGGCGCGACTGGCCCTGCTCGCCCTGGCCGCGAGCGCGGTGGTGCCGCTCGTGACCGCCGGGCTGCGCGGCCTCCTGTGGGCCGTGGCCGGTGGCGCCGCACTCGCCCTCGTCGCCGTCGGGATGTGGTGGACCCTGGCCCACACCGGCGTGGTGCGGACGGCCGGAGCGGCACTCTGCCTGGTCACCCCCCTCGCCGTGCCCGCGCTGTTCGCCGCGACCGGCACGCTGGGCCCGGCCCTGCTGTCCCTCGCCCTGTGGGTGCTGGCCATGGCGGCGGCCCGGACCGCGGTGACGCCCCGGCCCACCACGCGCGGCGGCGGTCCGCCCGCCGCGGTGCCGCGCCGCCCGTGGATCCTGATGAACCCACGCTCCGGCGGCGGCAAGGTCGCCCGCTTCCACCTCGCGGAGAAGGCACGGGCGGCGGGTGCCCGCGTCGTGCTGCTCGGCGGCGCCGAGCGGCAGGACGTGGCCGAACTCGCCCGGCAGGCCGTGGCCGAGGGCGCCGACCTGCTGGCGGTGGCGGGCGGTGACGGCACACAGGCCCTGGTCGCCGAGGTGGCGGCCCGGCACGACGTTCCCTTCATGGTGATCCCGGCCGGCACCCGCAACCACTTCGCCCTCGACCTCGGCCTCGACCGCGACGACCCGGCGGCGGCCCTGGACGCCCTCGCCGACGGCGTCGAACTCCGCGTCGACCTCGGCTTCGCCGCCGACCGGGTGTTCGTCAACAACGCCTCCTTCGGCACGTACGCGGCCGTCGTCGCCGACCCCGACTACCGTGGCCGGAAGACACGCACCGGCCTGCGGATGCTGCCCGGCCTTCTCACGGGCCCGGACGCGCCCCGGCTGCGGATGCGGGCCGGTGACACCCGCGCCGACGGGCTGCAGGCGCTGCTCGTCAGCAACAACCCCTATCTGCGCGCCCTCGACGCGGCCCGTCCCGGACGCCGGGAGCGGCTCGACTCCGGGCTGCTCGGCCTGCTGGGCGTGCGGGTCACGAGCACGGCCCAGGCGGTCGGGGCGGTGCGCGGGGGCCGCTCCGGCGGCCTGCTGAGGCTCACCGCGAAGGAGGTGACCGTGGAGGCGGACACGGCCACCGTCCCGGCCGGCATCGACGGCGAACACGTGCTGCTGCCCGCGCCGGTGGTCTGCCGCACGGCACCGGGAGCACTGCGGGTCCGCGTCCCGCGCGACCGCCCCGGAACTCCGCCGAGCGGTACGACGGCCGACTGGCCGCACGTCACCCGACTCGCGCTGGGCCGACCAGCTCGACCCACTCGACCGGCCTGACCGGCCCGAGACGTCCATACGACCACATGACCGAAAGGGCGGAAGACCCGAAGACCGGAAAACCCCAAGACCCGAACACCAGGAAGGCGGAAGCCCATGTGCCGATGGCTTGCCTACTCGGGGACACCCGTTCTGCTCGAGACCATCCTCTACCGGCCCGCGCACTCGCTGATCGACCAGAGCCTGCACGCCCGTATGGGCGTCGAGACGACCAACGGCGACGGCTTCGGCGTCGGCTGGTACGAGACCGACGACGGTACGCGGACCCCCGCCGTCTTCCGGGAGACCGGACCGGCGTGGAGCGACCGCAACCTGCGGGAGATCGCCGGGCACGTGCACTCGCCGCTGTTCTTCGCGCACATCCGGGCCTCCACCGGCACCGCCGTGCAGCAGACCAACTGTCACCCGTTCCGCCGTGGCCGGTGGATGTGGATGCACAACGGCTCGATCACCGACTTCCACCGCCTGCGCCGCGATCTGACCATGGCCGTCGACCCGGAACTCTTCCTGGACATCGAGGGCACGACGGACTCCGAGACGATGTTCTTCCTCGCCCTGACCCTCGGACTCGAGGAGGACCCGCCGGGCGCTGTCGCGCGCATGGCGGGTCTGGTGGAGGAGACAGGGCACCGGCACGGAGTGGAGTTCCCGCTCCAGATGACCGTCGCGGTGTCCGACGGACGACGGCTGTGGGCCTTCAGATACTCCAGCCAGGGCGCCTCACGCACGCTGTACTACAGCACCCGCGTGGAGACCCTGCGGGAACTCCACCCCGACATGGCCTTCCTGCGGGACGTGTCCGACGACACCCGCCTCGTCGTCTCCGAGCCCCTGGGCGATCTGCCGGGAGCCTGGAACGAGGTGCCCGAGAGCAGCTGGGGAGTCGTGCAGCCGGGGGCGGACGAACTGTTCCCGTTCACCCCGCAGACCTGACGAGTCACCCGGCGGACCTGGCACGTCACCCCGCGGACCCGCGGGGTGACGTGCCGTGTGCCCGCCTCGGTCAGCCCCGGGCGAACGGGTCGTCGTAGGAGTCGCTGCGCGCCACGCACAGGGCCCAGATGATGAACGCGGACATCGCGATCATGACGACCGACCACACCGGGTAGTACGGCAGCGAGAGGAAGTTGGCGACGATGATCAGGCCGGCGACGGCCACTCCGCCGATCCGCGCCCAGGTCGCGCCCTGGAACATGCCGAAGCCGATGACCACGGCGATCACGCCCAGGGCGAGATGGATCCAGCCCCAGCCGGTGAGATCGAACTGGAAGACGTAGTCGGCGGTGCTGACGAAGACGTCGTCCTCGGCGATCGCCATGATGCCGCGGAGGATGTCGAGGATCCCGGCGATCGTGAGCAGGGTGGCGCCGAAGACCATCAGACCCGTGGCCCACGCATCTCTCGTCCTGCGCCCGTGCGGCGTGTGTGTGGTGGCCATCGCTCTGCCTCGTTTCCTTGTGTCGTTGTGTCTTCCTGTGCCGTGCGTGCGAACTCAGGTGGCGGAGGACGCGCCGGTGCCGCCGGGGCGGGCCGACGGTCCGGCGTCGCTCAGGACGAGCTCCTTGGCCCGGCGGAACTCCTCCTCCGAGATGTCGCCACGGGTGCGCATCTCCGCCAGCCTGGCGAGCTCGTCGGCGCTGGAGCGCCGGCCGCTCTCGCCGGCCCTCTCACGGACGTAGTCGTCGAACGCCTTCTGCTGTGCCTGGGCGTGCGTGATCTCACGACGGCCCATGTCCTTGCCGCGGGCGATGAGGTAGACGAAGACGCCGAGGAACGGCAGCACGATGACGAAGATCAGCCAGCCGGTCTTGCCCCAGCCGCCCAGGGTGTCGTCGCGGAAGATGTCGCCGATGATCCGGAAGAGCAGGATGAACCACATGATCCACAGGAAGAACCACAGCATGGTCCAGAACATGCTCAGGAGCGGATAGTCGTAGGCGAGGTACACGGGGTTGTTCATCGTTGTCCTCCGTCTCGGCCGGCAGGCTCCTCGGCCCGCTTCCCCCAGCGTCCGCACCACCGCGCGGACCGCCTCACCCAGGGCGGGTGAAGTCCCTCAGGGCGGATGAACCCTCAGGGCGGGTGAACTCCCTTCAGGGCGGGTGGACCCCCTTGTCCTCAGGCCCCCGGCGGTCCGGCGTCCACCGGTGCGGTGGCGCGGGCCCGGCGCAGCGCGGCCCGCCAGGCGAAGGCGACGCCCAGTTCGGCGAGGCCGAGCAGCAGCAGCCACAGCCCGAGCAGCCGGGTCAGCGCGAGTGCGGACTCCGTGGGCAGGGCCAGCACCACGACGCCCGCGACGATGCCGAGCGCCGCGGCCCCGAGGACGGCACCGCGGTGCGGCAGGTCCTTGGTGGCGAGGGCCGCCCAGGCGGTCAGCATGCCGGTGACCAGCCAGACGGCACCGACGATCAGCGAGAGCGCGGCGATGGTCTGCAACGGGTCCCGCAGACACAGCACGCCGGCCAGGACGTACAGCATCGCGATCAGCACGCCCGCGAATCCGCCGCCGTGCCCCTTGCCGAACGCGGAGACGAAGCGGAACACGCCCGCCGCGAGCAGGTACAGGCCGACGATCACGGCCAGGACGTGCAGGGTCTCGTCCGGCCAGACCAGGGCGAGGACGCCCGGTACCAGCGACACCAGCGCCATGCCCAGCAACCAGGTCCAGGAGCTGCCCAGCTCGGCCAGCAGCCGCGCGGGATCACCGCCGGGGCCGGGCGCGGCCGGTCCGGCGGACCCCGGGACGGGTGGCGGTTCGGGTTCGGGGTGGGTGTGCGGTGCCGGACCACGCGACATGTCCATGGCTCCTCCTCGCATGCCGCGGTCGTACCGCGGACCGCCGCACTTCAGCCGAGACCTCAGTCGGGCATCTGCCGCATCTCCAGCACGCGCAGGCCCAGCGACTGGCAACGGGCCAGCAGCCCGTAGAGGTGGGCCTCGTCGACGACGGGCCCGTACAGCACGGTCTGCCCGGACATCACCACGTGGTTCAGCTCCGGGAAGACCCTCACCAGCGTCTCGGACAAGTGTCCCTCGACGCGAATCTCGTAGCGCATGTGCTGCTCCCGCCGACAGCCGATGGCAGACCTGCTGCGCCGTAGGCATCATCGTGCCGCCGCGGGCACGGTCGCACCTCACCCTGCGCAGGTGACCGGGCGTTCGCCGCTCCTCGCGGTGTCCGTGGGCCAGAGTCAGTGGATCAGTGGATCAGTGGATCAGTGGGTCAGGACGATCTTGAGAAGGACGATCAGCAGACCGAGGAACAGGTTGACCGAGGCGGTGAGGGCCGTCTGGCGGCCCGAGGCGCCGGCCCGTCGCGCCGCGGCCACGGACCAGCCCACCTGTCCGGTCACCGCCACCGAGAGGGCGAGCCACAGCGCCCCCGACACATCCAGCCCCAGCAGCGGGCTGACGGCGACCGCCACCGCCGGCGGAACCGCCGCCTTGACGATCGGCCACTCGTCGCGGCACACGTGCAGCACGGTCCGGCGGTCCAGCCCGTGCTGGGCCAGACGGGCACCGAACAGCTGGGCGTGCACATGCGCCACCCAGAAGACCAGGCCGGTCAGGAGCAGCAGCAGGACCACTTCCGCGCGCGGGAAGTCGCCCAGGGTGCCGGCGCCGATCACCACGGAGGCGGCGAGCATGGAGCCGTAGACGCCGCCCGTGTAGTCCGCGTGGGCCCTGCGTTCCGTCCGGCGGGCCGGCCCGGACGGCAAGTCGGTTCTGGACATGGCAGCCTCTCGGGGTCAGCGCGGGGGAGCGGCGGCCTCGGCACCGCCGCCGGGACCGGTGCGCGCGGGACGCCGTGCCCGGTCGGCCGGCAGATGCGGGGTGACCAGGAAACTGGCCAGGGTCAGCCCGCCGGTGGCGAGGATCGCCGCTCTGAGGCCGTCCAGCTGGGCGGAGGCGTAGGACTCGGTGACGGCCGTGACCTCGGACGGCGGCAGCCCGGCCCGTTCGGCCGCCGCCCGCACCTGGTCGGTGGAGACGAAGGAGACACCGGCCTCCAGCGCGACCCCGGCCTCCTCGCGGGTCTGCTCCGACAGTCTCGGATCGTCCTCCACGTTCGTGAGGAAGGCGTGCGCGAGCGCGCCGATGAGCAGCGACCCGATGAGCGCGGTGCCCAGCGCGGAACCCAGGTTCTGCGCCGTGTACTGGAGGCCGCCGACCTCGCTGCGCTCGGCCTCGCCGACGCTGGACTGCACGACGTTGCCCAGTTGCGAGGCGAGCAGTCCCATGCCGAGCCCGAGCAGCGACAGGGCGCCGGCGAACTGGGCGTCGTCGAGGACCGGGTCGATGGTCGCCAGCAGCCACACGACGGACCCGGTCAGGGTCACCAGGGCGAGCCGGACCACCCGGCGCGGCCCGGCCACCCGGCCCAGCAGGGGACCGCTCATGGAGGCCGCGAGCATGGTCACCGAGACGGGCAGCAGCCGAAGCCCGGTCTCGAACGCGTCGAAGCCCTGCACCACCTGGAGGTAGAGCGGGATGGTGAAGAACAGTCCGAGCAGGATGAGGTTCTGGCTCACCAGCGTCAGCAGCCCGGAGCGCAGCGCCGGCCTGTGCAGCAGCGGCAGATGGACCAGCGGCTCGGCGCCCCGCGCCTCGCGCCGCCGCTGCCAGCGCACGAACACGGCGAGCACCGCCACACCGGCGCCGACGACGAACAGCGTCGGCGCGAAGCCCAGCACCGTGAAGGGCGGGTTGCGCGGCTCGACCCAGCCCCAGGAACTGCTCTGCAGCACCCCGAGCACACCGAGCGCCAGTCCGGCCGCCGAGAGAACGGAGCCGACGACGTCCAGCCGGGGGCGCGGACCGGCGCGCGGCGCCTCGCTGATCGCCCGGTGGCCGATCAGCACGGCGAGCACCACCACGACCTCGCCCGCGAAGACCAGACGCCAGGTGAGATACGTGGTCACCCAGCCGCCGAGCAGCGGGCCGACCGCGATCCCCGCGCCGGCGAGGCCGCCGATGACGCCGTACGCCACCGTCCGGTCGCGCTCGCGGTACGACTCGGCGACCAGGGCCGCCATGGCGGGCAGCACCATCGCGGCCCCGAGCCCCTCGATGACGGACCAGCCCAGGGCCAGCATCCACAGGGTGGGGGCCACGGCGGTCAGCGCGGAACCGGTGCCGTAGACGGCCATCCCGATCAGGAACAGGCGCCGGCGTCCCACGATGTCGCCCAGACGGCCGCCGGTGATCATGAAGGCGGCCATGACCAGGGCGTAGAGCGTGATGACGGCCTGGATCGCCGTGACCTCGGTGTCGAAGTCCTCGACCAGCTGGCTGATGGACACGTTCATCACGGCGGTGTCCAGCACCATCAGGAACTGGGCTGTCCCCAGGACGATCAGAGCCCGCCAGCGCTTCACGCTTCCACCTCGCCGAGTCGGCCCGGGCCGCCTCGACCGGCGCCCGGGCGGCGGGCGCCGAGCCCGCCACCGCATCCATCACATCCCGGCCCCGTCCGCGGTGCCTCACCCCTCACGGGCGAGAGGACCGGCGGGCGAGGCCCTGGGGGTACCGGCGGGCGAGGCGCCAGGGAGTTGTGGCGTCCGGGGCCCACGCGTGCCGTCGCGGCAGGCTCCAGGGCGTCGTGGTGTCCGGGCCGGCGCGTGCCCTCGCGTCACAACAGACCCAGTTCCCGGGCCCGCCGCACGGCGTCGTTGCGCCGGTTCACCGCCAGCTTCCGGTAGACGCTCTTCAGGTGGGTCTTCACCGTGTTCACGGACACATGGAGGTCGGCGGCGATGTCCTCGGCCGACATCATCTGGGCGAGCCGCCGCAGCACGTCCAGCTCACGTCCGCTCAGCTGCTCCACCAGCAGTGGCTCGGGCTGCTCGCCGCCCGCTGCCGCCGGATCCAGCCAGCCCGCCGCCAGCTGCCGCAAGGGCCCGCTGCCGAGATACGAGCCGAGCCACGCGCCCGCCTCCGAGAACGGCCGCCGCAGCCTCTCGCGCCGTGCCTCCGTGAGCGACTGGGCGAGCAGCCGGCGGGCGGACGCCACGTCACCCGCGGCGTTCGCGGCCTGGGCCCGCAGCAGCGTGGCGCGGACGAGGACCGCCGGTCCCGCGCGCCCCTCGGCGCCGACGGCGTCGAGCAGCCGCAGCGCCGCGCCGTGGTCACCCGCCGCGAGCCGGGCCCGCGCCGCGCCGACCGCGCAGGACGGCTGTTCGGCGGCCACCGGTTCCAGCACCTCGGCCGCCGCGTCCGGGCGGCCCTCGGCCAGATGGGCGGCCGAGGCGACCAGCGCGGCCTGGCTCAGGGCCCACGGGGAGTCCACGTCGGTCGCCACGGCCGACTCGGCGGCCGCCAGGGCGGCGCGGGACCTGCCCCGGGCCAGCAGCAGACGGGCCGCGGCGATGGAGCGGCTCGCGGCCGCCACCGGATCCCGCTCCGCGTGCCGGGGTGTCTGGTCGAGCAGCGCCTGGGCCTCGGCCAGTTCGTCGCGGTCGACCGCGACGGCGGCCAGCACCAGCCGGCCCAGTCCCGAGCCCGCCGGCTGGGACAGGCCGAACCGCTCCGTCTCGGTCAGCGCCGCGACGGCCTTGCGCTCCGCCCGGGTCGGCCATCCGTCGAGGTAGTCGATGAGCGCCAGATGCGCCAGGGACTCCTCACGGGGAAGCGCCGTGGCGGCACCGGTGGTACCGCCGGCCACGCCGGTGAGTGCCGCTCGTGCCTCCTCGAAGCGGCCCGCCCACAGCCGGGCGCAGCCCAGCTGCGTCATCAGCAGAGCGGGCAGCTCCGGATGCTTCTCCAGCAGATGGGCGGGGACCTCCTGCTGGAGTTCCCGGGCCGTCAGGGCGGCCCGCTCGGCCCGGCCGGGCGAGCCGGCCAGGCGGGCCGCGACGGTCTCCAGCAGGGCGTGGCTCAGCTGGAGCGCCGCCGCGTCGGAGGGTCCTGCGGTGAGCTGTTCCCCGGCGTGCCTGAGGTGGTCCAGCCCGTGATCGAGTTCGCACCGGGAGAGATGGCAGGCCGCGCGGACCAGCTCCGTCGCCGGGCTCGTGGTGCCGGGGGCCATGCCGGAGAACAGCTCGGTCAGCTCGTCGGAGCGCAGACCGGTGAAGAGCTGCCCGATCGCCAGGTCCTCGACGAGGGCCTGAGCGGTGAACTCCCAGTCGCCCGCGGCGGCGCCGTGGGCCAGCATCTCCGGCAGGGAACCGGACCGCCGCGCCCACCGCGCTGCCCGCAGGTGCAGTTCCGGCTCCAGACCGGGCGCACGCTCCCGCAGATGCGCCCGGAGGATCTCGCGGAACAGCGGATGGAGCCGGTACCAGCCGTGCCCCAGGTCCTCGACGAACGCGTTCTCCCGGTGCAGTCCGGCGAGGATCGGCTCGCCGTCCTCCTGCCCGGTCAGCTCGTTCGCCAGCTCGGCGCCGAAACGGTCCAGCACGCTGACGCGCAGCAGCAGGTCCTGGGTCCGCGGCGGCTGCCGCTTGAGCACCTCCGCCAGCAGGAAGTCCGCCACCGTGCTGTGCCCGGCCTCGAACTCCTTCAGATACGTCGCCGGGTCCGGACTCTGCTGCGCCGCCAGGGCGCACAGCCGCAGTCCGGCCGCCCAGCCCCGGGTGCGCTCCACCAGCGCGCCCGCCTCCGGCTCGGACAGCCGCAGCCCGTGCCGGGCCAGCAGGGCGACCGCCTCGTCCGGGGTGAAGGCCAGCTGGGCGTCGCGGATCTCGGTGATCTCCCCGGCCGCGCGATACCGGTGCAGCGGCAGCAGCGGCTCGGTACGGGTGACGAGGACCAGCGTCAGTCCGGGTCCGGCATGGTGCAGCACGAACTCCAGCTGCTGCGAGATCTCCGGGGCGGTGACGCGGTCGTACTCGTCGAGGACCACGATCGCCGGGCGGTCACGGCCGCTGAGCTCGGCGGCGAGCCGGGTCAGCAGCGTGTGGTCCACCAGGCCCGCGTCCGCGGGCGGACCGATCCCGTCCGGCAGCGCCACACCGCTGATCCGCAGCGCCTGGAGCAGATGGGCCCAGAACATCCCCGGCGCCTGCACCGCCGTGTCCAGGGTGAGCCAGGCGACCGGCTGCCCGAGACCCGCGGCCCAGTCGGCGACCAGCAGGGTCTTGCCCGCACCGGCGGAGCCGTTGACCATCGTCAGCGGGGTCACCAGCGCTCGGCCCAGTTGCTCGACCAGCCGTTCACGGCGCAGGAAGGTCGTCGGTCTCGCGGGTGGAGCGAACCTGGTCCGCAGGAACGGATCGCCCAGCGGATCGACGCACGGGACGGCGGGTCCGCGAGAGATGTCGTCACCGACCACGACGCTCAGCACCCCCTCTCCCTGATCCGGGCAGTGCTTTCCCTCCCAGCATCACAGCCTCCCCGCGACCCCGCCCGTCGCAGAGGGCACACGGGTCGCCTCAGGGGCCGGAGGTCATGAGGACCGACTCCCCGCCCGACGGCGAGGACACCCGGCGCGGCGTGCTGCCGGGCGGGACGTCAGTCGTCCGCGCCCTCGTCGGGCTCGCCCGCCACCACCAGGCGCCGCAGCCGCTCGGACACCTCGGTGCGGGCCGCCGACGGCAGCCCGGCGTCCGTCACCAGCGTGTCGACCTGCTCCAGCGTCGCGAAGGAACTCAGTCCCACCGTGCCCCACTTGGTGTGGTCGGCGACCACCACGACCCGGCGCGCCGACTGCACCAGACGCCGGTTGGTCTCGGCCTCCGCGAGGTTCGGCGTCGACAGGCCGGCCTCGACCGATATCCCGTGCACACCGAGGAACAGCACGTCGAAGTGGAGCGTCGCGATCGCCTGGTCGGCCACCGGCCCCACCAGCGAGTCGGACGGGGTGCGCACCCCGCCGGTCAGCACCACCGTGGCGGCACCGGCGCGCGGCCCCGAGGTGCGCTGCGCCGCGTGGAAGACGTCCGCCACCCGCACCGAGTTGGTGACGACGGTGAGTTCGGGGACGTCCACCAGGTGATGGGCGAGCGCGTACGTCGTCGTACCGCCCGACAGCGCGATCGCGGCACCCGGCGCGACCAGCTCCGCCGCCGCCCGCGCGATGTCCTCCTTGGCGGTCAGCTCGAGCCCGGACTTCGCCTCGAAACCCGGCTCGTGCGTGCTCGCCTCCGCCACCGGCACCGCGCCGCCGTGCACCTTCTCCAGCACGCCCTGCCGGGCCAGCGCGTCGAGGTCGCGGCGGACCGTCATGTCCGACACGCCGAGCTTGCGGGTCAGCTCGTTGACGCGGACCCCACCGCGGCGGCGCACCTCGTCCAGGATCAGGGCGCGCCGCTGCTCCGCGAGGAGGTTCTGATTCTCGCTCACGTACGCTCCGGTCCTTTCCCCTCAACCCGTCCGACAAGCCCTGGCACCCTCCCCGGGCTCTCGGCTCCGCTCGGGCCGGGACCCCTTTCGACCAGGGCTTATCCCCGGGCTCCGGTGCGTGGGCGTCCCATCCTCGCACGGGCCGCAGCGGGCTGCGCCACCGATTGCCCGACGCGCGCATGTCACGTGGGTCTCATCTGCCGCTCACCCGGATCACGAATCGGGGAGATTCGGTGACGACAGGTGTACGGAGCGTGCTCGAAGGGCATCCTGGTGGCCCGCACGGACAGCGGAGACCGACGGTGCGTCACGGGGGAAGTGCGACACGGTGGAACACGCGCAGGAACGTGCCCTGAACGAAGCGGCGACGGCCACCGGGCCCGCCGACCGGCCCGACCGGCCCGACCGGCTCGGACAGCCCGGACAGCCCGACCGGCCCGGCCGGTCCGGGGCCGCGCTGGAGCTGCTGGTCCACGGCGTGGGCGGCACCACACCGGAACAGATGCTGGACGATCCGCGCACGGTACGGGTCGCGGGCGACGAGACCGCCGCCGTCTTCCGGCGCACCGCCGACGTCGAGGACCCCGCCCGCCACACCGGCCCGGACGCCCGACCGGTGCCCGAGGCGTACGTCTGGTGCAACCTCACCTCCGGCAACGGCGCCCGCGCCCTGTGGCTGTTGCTGCTGCCGTTCATGGTGGTCAACCTCGCCCACTGGATGCGCCCCGCCGCCCACGGCCGCACCCGCGCGGTACGGCTCTACGGGCTGCTGACCCGCCTCGCCGGGCTCAGCCTCACCGTGCTGCTGATCGCCGCCGCCTGCGAGGTCGCCCTCGACCTCGGCGCCTGGCAGTGCGCGGGCACCCCCGCCTGCGCCGAGCGGCACTCCTGGCTCGGCTTCCTGTCGCCCACCGTGTCCGACGGCGGCTGGTGGAGCCGCCCCGGCCGCCGCCTCGCACTCGCCGCGCTGCTGCCCGCCCTCCTCGTCGGCCTGCTCTGGTACCTCTCCCGGCGCACCTGGAACGCCTACGAGACCCAGGTGCCGCTCACCCATGCCGCCCCCGAGACCGACGAGGCCACCGCCCACACCGCGCTGAGCCGGCCCGGCTTCTGGTACGGCCGCCGCCTGGTCGCGAGGCTGCGCGCCGCGCACACCGCCGCGGGCCTGCTCACGGTGGCCGCCGCGGTCATCGGCCCCGCCGCCCGCCAGGACCGCGCCCCCGGCGGACCGGCCGCCCTCGACCTCGCGGGCCGGCTGCTCACGGCGGCCCTGCTCGCCGGCGCCGTCCTCGTGGTGGCGGTGGTCTGCCGCCGGGGCCGCACCGAGCGCCGCCTCGACGAGGACCGCGACGGCCCCCTGGTGCGCCGCCTGCCGCTCGTCGCGCTCCTGATGTTCGCTCTCGTCCTGGTGTACGCCGGCTGGGAGCGCCCGGAATGGGAGTCGTCCGGACGGCTGCCGGGCGACCCGGTCTTCGGCGGTATCGCCCTGGTCCAGGGACTGCTGGTGGTCACCCTCGCCGCCGTCGCCCACCTCCTGCACCGCTCGGCCGTCCCACCGGCCGGCACCCGGCCGCCGGACGACGCCCCCGCGAAGGCCCGCGCCGCCATCGCGGGCCTCGGCGGGCCCGCCGTCGCCATGCTGGCCTGCGCCCTGGGCGCGGTGATGTCCGGCGGGGTGTCCCAGCGGGTCGCGGACTGGCTGGACGGCACCCACGCCGCCATCCCCGGCCCGCCCGTCCTGCTGACCTGGCAGGCGTCCGTGATCCCGACCCTGCTCCTCGTCCTGATCGCGCTGATCGCCCTGCTGGCCCGGCACACCCTGCGGCAGGCCCGCGCCGAACGTGCCGCCGTCGCCGAGGACTACCCCGGCGAGCACCAGGAACCCGACCGCACCCGCCGTATCGCCCGCACCCGCGCCATGGCCGGCCTCACCGACCGCGGCCCGCTGCTCGTCGCCGTCGTCGCCACCGCCACCCTGCTCCTGGGCGCCGCGGCCCTCGTGGGCGCCCTGAGCACCGGGCAGACCCCGAGCCGCGCCGCCCGCGAGGCGCCCGCCTTCGTCCAGGGCGCCGCGGACACCGCGCAGGCCCTGGGCTCCTGGCTGATCGGCCTCGGCTTCATACTGTTCGTCACCTGGGGCCGCCGCGCCTACAAGGACGCCTCCGCGCGGCGCACCATCGGCATCCTCTGGGACGTCGGCACCTTCTGGCCGCGCGCCGCCCACCCGTTCGCCCCGCCCTGCTACGCCGAGCGCGCGGTGCCCGACCTGACCTGGCGGATCGACACCTGGGTGCGCTCCACCGGCGGCCGGCTCGTCCTCTCCGGCCACTCCCAGGGCAGCGTCCTCGCCGCCGCCACGGCCTGGCAGCTGTCCCCGGCCACCCGCAGACGGGTCGCCCTGCTGACCTACGGCTCGCCGCTGGAACGCCTCTACGGCCGCTGGTTCCCGGCCCACTTCGGACCCGACGCGCTGAGCGCCCTGCACCACGAGGTGGACTGCTGGCGCAACCTGTACCGGCTCACCGACCCCATCGGCGGCCCGGTCCGTGTGCCGCCGGGTGGCGGGCCCGAGGTCGACCGCGAGCCCCTGAAGGACCCGCTCGCCCACGGCCGCACCGACGACCACCCGCTGCCCGCACCCGTCCTCGGGCACTCCGACTACCAGGCGGACCCCGCCTTCGCCGAGGAGCGCCGGCGCCTGCTGGCCCGCCTGCGCCCCGACCTGCCGGCCCAGCGCCCCCCGGCCGGGGCCGGCACATCACCCTCGGCATCGGAGTCCGGCTCGTGCTGACCTCCGCCGGATGACGGACCGTCCCGGGCCGGCGGCGGTCATTCGGCCCTGATGTCGTCCACGTACACGACCCCCTCGGCCGGGGCGCCGCTGCCGTGGCCGAGGTACAGGTTGAACGCGGCCACCTCGGCGAGGTGGGCGGCGTCGAGCACCTCCCCGGCGTGCGCGGTGTCCCAGGGGGCGGGCCGGAACTCCGCGAACGGCGCCCGGATCTCCCGCCCACCGGTGTCGGACAGCGGGATCCCGTACTCGAAGTAGGCGCCCTTGGACACGATCTGGAGGGTCGCGCCGTTCGCCGAACCGTCGCCCCGCAGCCACAGCACCAGCGACGAGAAGGCGGTCCAGTCCGCGTCGACCGTCTTGCCGATGCCGGTGTACCCGGCGCTGCCGAGGTCGTACGCGTAGGCCAGCCCGTACGAGCCCGAGGCCTTGTGGTCGGCCGACAGGGTCGTGGTGTTGGCGTTGACGTGGCTGTAGGCCTCGCTGAGGGTGGCGTCGTCCCCGGCGTACCCCTCGAAGTCGTCGATCCATCCGGCGGGCAGGGGAGCGACCTCGCCGAGGAGGACCAGCGCCGAGTCGGTGAGGGTCCGGCCGTGCACCCGGGCCTCCACCGAGAGGGTCACCGACCGGTTGTCCAGCCAGGCCGGGTCGACCGGCCAGTCACCGGAGTGGAAGCCGTCGGCGTCGAGGCGGAGCTGCCGGGCGCGTCCGCCGTTCACCGAGTAGGTGACCCGGCTCGCCGCCGCGTGCGTGACCCGCACCCGGACGGTGTTCTCCGCGCCGGTCAGGCGCTGCCGGTCCGTGGGGGTCACCAGGTGCATGAACGGGGTGTTCCGTACGGCGGTGGTGCGCGCCGCGTACACGCCCCGCAGATCACCGGCGAACACCGTGTAGGGGTCCTGGGCGTACCGGACGAAGTCCGCGTGCAGGGCGTGGCCCGGCGTCGGCACGTAGGACCGGGTGCCGCTGCCGAAGTTGGCCCAGGTCTGCATGTAGGTCACCCGGCGGGCCAGCGGGTCCGCCTCGATGGCGGCCAGCAGCTTCGTGAACCACCGCGGGTCGCGGCCCTCCTCACCGCTCTCGCCGAACTCGGTGTAGGCCGGGACCTTGCCCCGTTCCTTGGCGAGGCGTACCACCATCGCCAGGTCCTTCACCAGGCTCTCCAGCCAGGCGTCCGATCCGGCGGAACTGTCGTAGGCGTCGTAGCCGAGGATGTCGACGTAACCGTCGCCCGGGTAGGTCTTGAGATAGCCCGTCGGGTCGCCGCCGAAGCCGGAGTTGGGCGAGTACGCGTAGAGCAGGTTGCGGACGCGCTTGGTGTCCCGCAGGTACTCGACCGTGTAGCGGAAGATCTCGATGTACTCCGCCGAGGTGGTGTGGCCGGCGCCCCACCAGAACCAGCCGCCGTTGTTCTCGTGGAAGGGCCGGAAGACGACCGGGATCAGCGTGCCGTCCGGTCGCCGTGCGCCCTTGACCGCCTCGGCGACACGGTCGAGGAAGGCGTTGTACCTCGCGTGCCGGGCGCCGCCGGGCAGGATCTGGCTGACGACACGGCCCGAGGTGTCGTAGAAGTTCTCGCCGGTGACGAAGTTCGGCATGTGCGCGCTGAGCGTGTTGATGCCCCCGCAGGCGTCCGCCTGCCGGATGCACCGGCTGAGCGCGGCGATGTTCTCGGCCTCGGTCGCGTCCCTCCGGCCGGGGCGCTCGTCACCGTCGAGGATCAGGGTGTCCCAGCCGAACAGCGCCGGGTGGTCGCCCACCGCCGCCTTGGTGTCGGACGCCTTGCCGTCCTGCGTGGTGAAGGTGACGCCGTAGGACAGGGCGTGCTGGTGGCCGAAGAGGATGCCGGCGCCCTGCTGCCGCATCAGGTGAGCGAAGAGCGCGCGCGTGGCACTCGTCGCCTTGTCGTCGGCGATCCGGACGGGGATCGGCGCGCCGGCCGGCGTCGCGGCGGGGCTCACGGCCGAGGCCACCGGTATGCCGGCGCCCGCCGCCATGGCGGTCGTGGCCCCGAGGAGGACGAACGAACGGCGGTTCACGGCAGGCTTGCGCATGGCTGTCTCCTTGGACATGGCCGGCTCTCACGGTGAAGGGAGGGCCGACTGTGCCGGATGGACGACAACGTTGTCTACGCTGTCGCGACAGTTAAGCGACCGGTTTAGTGAAATCGTCCGCTGGGTGGGACGGGAGGGCGTCTCGCGGGCTCGGGCCGGCTTCCGGCGTGAACCGCGAGACGCCCTCCCAGGGCCCGCCTTCTCACGCCGGATCCGGCAGGTCCTCCGGGAACAGCAGCGTCAGGTCGTCCGTGCTCGGCTCGGCGAACTGGGCGACGCGGCTCGCGTGCCGCTCGACCATCGCCTCGAAGGTCTGCCGCGCGGTACGGCCGTTGCCGAAGGCCGGGCCCTTGGGGAGCGCGGTGAAGTACTTCAGCAGGGCCTCGGCGGCGCCGGCGGCCAGCCGGTACTCGTGCTCCTCCGCCTGCTGCTCCACGATCCGCAGCAGCTCCTCGGGGCCGTAGTCGGTGAAGGTGATGGTGCGTGAGAAACGTGAGGCGACACCGGGGTTGACCGACAGGAAGCGCTCCATCTCGGCCGTGTAACCCGCCACGATCACCACGACCGCGTCGCGGTGGTCCTCCATCAGCTTCACCAGGGTGTCGATGGCCTCCTTGCCGAAGTCCCGGCCGGCGTCCTCCGGGGAGAGCGCGTACGCCTCGTCGATGAACAGCACGCCGCCACGGGCCCGTTCGAAGGCCTCCTGGGTGCGGATCGCCGTGGAACCGATGTGCTCGCCGACCAGGTCCACCCGGGACACCTCGACCAGATGGCCCTTCTCCAGCACGCCCAGCGAGGCCAGGATCTCGCCGTAGAGCCGGGCGACCGTCGTCTTGCCGGTGCCGGGGGAGCCGGTGAAGACCAGATGCCGTTTGACCGAGGCCGCCTTCAGGCCCGCCTGCTGCCGCCGCCGGCCCACCTCGATCATGTCGGTCAGCGCCCGCACCTCGCGCTTGACGCTCTCCAGGCCCACCAGCGCGTCCAGTTCGCCGAGCACGGCCTTGGACGTGCGGGCCGGCGGCGCGGCGGCGGGCGCCGGCTCTGTGGGGCGCGGCTCGGGGATCGCGCTCAGAAGCCCCGGCGTCAGCGTCGCCGTCTGCACGGCCGGCTCCTGCGGCGCGGCACGCCGCAGGCCCCCGCTCTCGTCGCTGGTGCAGTCCTCGACGACCGGTCCGGCACCCGAGCCGGCGTCCGGGCCGCCCTCCGCGAACTCGTAACCACCGCGCGCGCACCGCTCCGTACGGCACTTGCGCAGCGTCGTACGACAGCCGTCGAGCACATGGAAGCCGTAGCCGCCGCTGCCCGTCACCCGGCAGTTCAGGAAACTGCCGCGGCCGCCCGCCGAGACGTAGAAACCGGCCTCCGAGGGGGAGTCGACGGTGCAGCGCTCGATGGTGGGGTCGGCGCCTTTGGTGACGATCACACCGGTCTGGGTGCCGTCCACCGTGCAGTTGCTGAGGGTGCCGCCGCTGCCGTGGTCGCGGAACCAGGCACCCGTCGCCGCGTCCCGGATGCGGCAGTCGTCGAGCTGCGCGGTCGCTCCGTCGCTCACCGACACGGCCGTGTTGCGCACCTGGGACAGATCGCTGTCGACGACGTCGGCGCGGGAACCCCGGTCGAGGACGAACAGCGCGTCCGGCACGTCGTGCACACGGCAGGAGTCCAGCACCGCGGTCGCGCCGTCACTGACCCACACCGCCGGATAGTCACCGGTGCTGTCGAAGATCTCGCACTGGTTGGCGTCCACCCGGGTCCCCGGGTCCCACACCGACAGCCCGTTGCGGCCGAACTGCCGCACCGTCGTGCGGGTCAGCGTCAGCACCGCGCGCGACCGCAGGTCGACCGCGTTCTCCGGGATGTCGTGGATGCGGCAGTCGGCGAGCGTCAGCACGGCGTCCGTGTCGAGGGTGACGCCGTCCGCCGTGGTGCGATGCACATCGCAGTCGGTGAGATGGCCGGTGGCGCGGCCGGTGAGCTGCACCCCGCTGCCCCGGACCTCGTACACCTCGCAACCCACCGCCTCCAGCGCCGAGTTCTCGCCCGTCACGGTGAGGCCTGAACCGGCGGCGTGGTGCACCCGGCAGCGCGCCAGCCGCGGATGACCGCCGCCGCGCACCGCGACACCCGCCTGCCCGGCGGACACCACCTCGCACTCCTCGAACAGCCCGCCCCCGCCGTCCACCACGGCGATGCCGATGCCCGCCGGGTTGTCGACGGTGCAGCGGCGCACGGTCGGCCGGGCGTCGCCGCGCACCTCGATGCCCGCCGCGGACCGGGTGACGACCCGGACGTCGATCAGCTCCGGCGTGCCCTCCTCCACCAGCAGCGCGGGCGCGGCCGCGTCCTGGCCCTCCACGTGCAGGTCCTGCACCACGGCCGAGGCCCGCACGGTCAGCGGCACCCCGTCGATCGGGGCGATGCGCACCGAACCGGGAGCTCCTTCCGGGCCGCGCAGCGTCACGGCGCGCTCGACGACGAGGTTCTCCCGGTACGTGCCGGCGGCGATGGTGAGCACGTCACCGTCGGCCGCGGCCTCCAGGGCGGCGGCGAGCGATGCGTACTCACCTGTGCGGCGCCGCCACCGCGAAGTGCCGGTGTGCGTCACCTGGACCGTGCCCTGTGCCATGGCGTTGCTGCGCCCCCACCTCGTCGTACTGCCGGCTCGTCCGCCGTCGGGGCGCACCCCTTCGGCGCTCCGGCGCGCGGGTCTGTGCCGATGAGTTCGGCCGGTCCACCGTAGCGTGCGCGCGGACGGTGGGTTGACCGGAGCCGGAAGGCGGTCAGCTGCCGGCGCCGGTCCTGCCCCAGTCCGGTCCGGCCTGTTCCCAGGCCCGGTCCAGACGGGCGTACCGAACGCGGACCATGCGCCAGACGACCAGCCGTCTGAAGCCCTCGACCAGGCCCGCGGTGAGCAGCGCCGAGCCGACCCCGGCGAGCACGGCGTGCGTCGCGGCGGTGGCGCTGTCCAGAGGGCGGGTCACCGGACGGCCGTCCGGGTCGGTCCAGAGTCTGAACTCGTCGCCTGGTTCGGCGGACTCGAGCTGCGCCATGACCGGGCCCTGGTGCGTGCTGCCGTCGGGCCCGGTCCAGTCGGCCAGGACCCGGGTGCGGGTGTCGCGGGTCGCGGTCTCGGGGTCGGCGTCCAGCGGGCCGCGCTCCAGTCTGCGCACCACCGTGGCCGTCACCTGCTGCCGGGACTGGCGCTGTTCGCGGACCGAGCGCTGGAGGGAGTCCTGGGCCGCGGAGCCGACGAGAGCGCCGATCACGGGCGCGACGAGGAGCACCAGCAGCAGCGCCACCAGGGCCAGCCAGGCCTCGGCCAGATCGGTCGCGCGGCGCAGCGGATTGTGCCGCCAGCGCCAGAGTCCGCTCAGGGCTCGCACTCCCGCACCCCCTTCCCGCTCCGTGTCGGTCCCCGCCGGAGCCGCCGGCCGCCCAGGTGCGGAACCGGTCGGTGAAGGAGCGACATCACTCGTGACCGGGTCCGCACGACGTTCTCACGAGACCCCAACGTGCGGGCCGCCCACCGCGGTTCCCGCCCGTCGCCGACATGGCGGGTTCTCGTCACCGCGGCGCCGCCGCCGGTGCCGCGGACCGGGCTACGCGAGGATGCGCACCGGGTCACCGACGCGGACGGTGCCGGGGGAGAGGGGCACCAGATTCTGGCCGAAGACCACCTTGCCGCCCATCCGGCGATGACGCCCGAGGGTGAGCAGCGGCTCCTTGCCACGCTCGGCGCTCGACTGGTCGGTGGTGGTCACCACGCACCGCCCGCAGGGCTTGGCGACGCGGAACTCGACGCCCCCGACCGCGATCCGGGACCAGTCGTCCTCCGCCCACGGCGCGGTGCCCGCCACGACCAGGTTGGGCCGGAAGCGGTTCATCGGCAGCGGCCCCTCCTCGGGGCGGTCGCCCTGCGCGATCAACGCGTTCAGGGCGTCGAGGGAGGCCGCCGAGGTGACCAGCAGCGGGTATCCGTCGGCGAAGCTGACCGTCTCGCCGGGCAGCGCGTACCCCGGGTCGACGGGGCGCCGGACGGCGGGATCGTCCATGTGCACCAGCCGGACGTCGATGCCGAGGAAGGCACTGCACCAGGCGTGCGCGGCCGGGTCGGCCGGGATGCCGTCCACCTTGTCGCGGAAGATCTCCAGCGTCACCGCGCCGACCGGCTCCGGCACGGCCACCGTCAGCGGGTCGAGGCCGGGTGCGGACAGCCGAAGGCCGCCGCCGGGCAGGAGCTCGGCGGCGGCCAGGGCGAGGCGCGGCTGCTGGCGTTGCGTGACGACCTTTCCCCCGTCGTCGATCAGCACCCAGCGTCGGTCTCCGGCCAGCCCCCAGGGCTCCACGACGGCCTCCCGGGGCGACAGACCCCGGAACGCCTTGACCGGATGGACGTGGATCGACTGCAGTTCGGCATTCCCCATGCCGCCATCGTGCCAGGTGGCGCCGGCGGCACGGGAAGCCGATCAGTAGCCGCGGTACTGCTGGTTGTTGTACGGGTCCTGATAAGGGGCGGCGGCGGGACGCGGCGCCGCGGGGCGCATCGCCTCGTACCCGGTGCCGGGCGCGGCGGCCGGGCGCGGCTGCTGCGGGGCCTGCGGTCCGGGGTAGCCGCGCGGCGCGGAGGCCTGCTGCGGGATGTACGCCGTCGGCGCAGCGTGCTGGAGCGGCGCGGGATGCTGCGCCTGCTGCGGGTAGCCGTAGGCGGGCTGGGACGGGGCCGCCGGGAGGGCGGGCAGTGCGGACGGCAGCGCGGGCAGCGAACTGGCCGGCGTGTCGTACGCGGCGGGGACCCGGATCGGGGCGATCTGCGGGGTGCCCCGCTCGGCGACGAGAGAGTCGTAGATCGGGGTGTCCGGGAAGGAGGCGGAGTAGTAGCCGCCACCATAAGTGGAGCGGGGGGAGGTCATGGCACATAAGTTAAGCCCACGATGTGCTGGTTGGGGAGACCGATAATGGGGTTGTTTTCCGTGTCTGCGGTGACGCCGGATCCGTAATGCGAGCGAACACGGGAAAAAGGGGCGCCGAGCGGCACCCTGATCGTGTAAAGGCTCAGTTCCGGGCGGGTTACCCACGGTTGGCCCTGGGATCTTCCTACGACTTCGAAAGAGCCCGCGAGGCATCCCGCGCACCCCGTGGGAGTTCGCGGCCCGGGGCAATAGGTTGTGCGTGCAGAGATCCCAGGGAGAACGCGTGATGGGGGCGGACATGTCCATGCCGAAAGGATCGAATACGCCGGTGCCGACGACGGCGCTGCGCGTCGAGGTGGGCTGGCGCGGCGGGCCGGGGGTGCCCGACGCGGACGCCTCGGCCCTGCTGCTGGTGGGCGGAAGAGTCCGCTCCGACAGCGACCTCGTCTTCTACAACCAGCCCGCGCACACCTCGGGCGCGGTCCGCCACGAGGGCAAACGGGACGCCGGCGGCCGGGTGACCGACACGCTCCTCGTCGACCTCGCGCGCGTGGAGCCCGCCGTGGAGACGGTGGTGCTGGCCGCCTCCTCCGACGGCGGCACCTTCGGCCAGGTCCCGGACCTCTCCATCGAGGTCAAGGACGCCGCCCGGGGCACCGTGGTCGCCCGCTTCGACAGCACCGACGCCTCGGTCGAAACGGCGTTCGTGCTCGGCGAGTTCTACCGCCGCCAGGGCGCCTGGAAGTTCCGCGCGGTCGGCCAGGGCTACGGCAGCGGCCTCGAAGGGCTCGCCACCGATTTCGGCATCACCGTCGACGAACCCCAGCACACCCCGCCCCCCGCCCCGACGCCGACCGTCACGGCACCCGTCATCGCACCCCCGCCGCCGCCCGCGCGGCCCGTGACCGCGCCCCCGCCGCCGCCCGCCGCGCCGCCCGCCGCGCCCGTGCGGCTCACCAAGGTCACGCTCACCAAGAGCAGCCCGACGGTGTCGCTGGCCAAGCAGGGCGGCACCTCGGGCGCGCTGCGCGTCAACCTCAACTGGCAGGTGCGCAAGCAGTTCTCGGGATGGGGCAGCAAGCGCGGGCGGGCCGTCGCCATGCACTCCGACCTCGACCTCGACCTGTGCGCCCTGTACGAGCTGGCCGACGGCACCAAGGGCGTCGTCCAGGCCCTCGGCAACACCTTCGGCGCCCTGCACCAGCCGCCGTACATCCACCTCGACGGCGACGACCGCACCGGGGCCGTGGCGACCGGCGAGAACCTGACCGTCAACCTCGATCACAAGGACGCCTTCCGGCGCATCCTCGTCTTCGTCTTCATCTACCAGGGCGCCCGCTCCTTCGCCGACCTGCACGCCACGGTCACCCTGCAACCGCAGCACGGCGCCGCCATCGACTTCTCCCTGGACGAGTGCACCGTGCCCTCCCAGGTGTGCGCGCTGGCGCTGATCACCAACACCGGCGGCGACCTCGTGGTCCAGCGCGAGGCCCGCTACCTGGTGCTCGACCGGGGCCTCAGCCCGCAGCGGGCCGTCGACCAGGCCTACGGGTTCGGCATGAACTGGACGCCCGGACGGAAGTGATCAGCCCTCGTCCGCGACGGCGTCCGGACGGGTGTAGGTGCGGCCCTTCCAGGCCGCACCTCGCCCCTGGTAGTGCCGCACCGCCGAGTCGACCGTCATCAGCAGATAGAGGAAGGCCGTGAACGGCAGCAGGGGAGCGAGCCACAGGGGCTGCCGGTAGTAGCGCAGCATCGGCCCGTACGTCCCCGCCATCACCAGCCACGCCGCGGCACCCGACGCCGCAGCCGCCATGTCGCCCGCGACCGCCCCGGCGAGCAGCGCCACCGGTGGCACCAGATACACGACCGCCAGTCCGGCGACCGTGCCGAGCAGCAGCGGCGGGTTGTGCCGCAGCTGCGCGTAGGCGCTGCGCGACACCATCCGCCACAGGTCGTGCAGCCGCGGATACGGCCGCACACTGTCCACCCGCTCCGCCAGCCCCAGCCACAGCCGGCCGCCGGCGCCGCGGACCGCCCGCGCGAGCGCCACGTCGTCGATGACGGCCTGGCGGATGGCGTCCGGGATCCGGGCCCGCTCGGCGGCCTCGGTCCGCAGCAGCACACAGCCGCCCGCCGCTGCCGCCGTCCGCGCCCCGCGTCGGCCGATCCACCGGAAGGGGTACAGCTGCGCGAAGAAGTAGACGAACGCCGGCACGACCAACCGCTCCCACAGGCTCTCCACCCGCAGCCGCGCCATCTGCGACACCACGTCGAAGCCCCCGGTGCGGGCCGCCGCGACCAGCGTGCGCAGGCTGTCCGGGGCATGCGCGATGTCCGCGTCGGTCAGCAGCAGATACTCGGGAGCACACGCGCGTGCCTCCCCGATGCCGTGCCGCACCGCCCACAGCTTGCCGGTCCAGCCCGCCGGCGGCTCACCCGGCGAGACCACGGTGAGCGGCAGCCCCGGCCGAGCCTCGGCCAGCTCCCGGGCCAGCTCACCGGTGCCGTCCGTGCTGCCGTCGTCGACGAGGAACACCTCCGCCCGCCCCGGATAGTCCTGCCCGAGCAGCGACGGCAGGCTCAGCGGCAGCACCGCCGCCTCGTCACGGGCCGGCACGACCACACAGACGCTCGGCCAGTCGTCGGGATCGCGGCGCGGCGGCAGCCTGACGTCCGTGCGCCAGAAGAAACCCTGGCCGAGCAGCAGCCACAGCCAGGCGGCGAGTGATCCGGCGGCAGTCCATGCGAGGGCGCTCACCCGCGCAGTCTGCCCCACGGCGGCGGCCGTCAAGAGCACATCGTCTATCGTGGCCGGGTGAAGATCGCGCTCATGGACTCAGGAATCGGGCTGCTGGCGGCCACCGCCGCGGTACGGCGCCTCCGCCCCGACGCCGATCTGGTCCTCTCCCTCGACCCCGACGGCATGCCCTGGGGACCGCGCACCCCCGAGGACCTGACCCGGCGGGCCGTGGCCGTCGCCGAGGCCGCCGCCGCGCACCGGCCCCAGGCCCTCATCGTCGGCTGCAACACCGCCACCGTCCACGCGCTGCCCACGCTCCGCGCCCGCCTGGAGCCCGGTCTGCCGGTCATCGGCACGGTCCCGGCGATCAAGCCGGCCGCGGCCGGCGGCGGTCCCGTCGCGATCTGGGCCACTCCCGCCACCACCGGCAGCCCCTACCAGCGCGGACTCATCCGTGACTTCGCCGCCGGGGTCCCGGTCACCGAGGTGCCGTGCTGGGGACTGGCCGAGGCCGTGGAGCACGCGGACGAGACGGCGATCGACGCCGCCGTCGCGGCGGCCGCCGAACTGACGCCGGACGAGGTCACGACCGTGGTCCTCGGCTGCACCCACTACGAGCTGGTCGCCGAGCGCATCCGCGCCGCCGTCCAGCGGCCCGGCCGTCCGCCCCTGGTGCTGCACGGCTCGGCCGGCGCCGTGGCCGCCCAGGCGCTGCGTCGCATCGGCGCCGGCCTGGAGCCGGTGGCGGACTCCCTGGGTGAGGTGACGGTGCTCCTGAGCGGTCGCGAGGGCCCCCTGCCCGGGCCCGCGCTCGCCTATGCGGAGGGCCGGCTGCTGACCACGGCGGTGCCCGCCCCGGTGGCCGACTCCCGCTGACCGGCGGTGCCGCCACGGTCTCGGCGCGCTCGGGACGGCGTGTCCCGCGCGTGACCCGAGCGGACCAGTCACCCTGCGCTACGGACTACCCGCGCAGCGAAAGCTGAGTAGTCTCGAAGCATGAGGGACCACCCCCGCCGCGAGCACTCCTCGCACCCCGATGTCTGGACCGGGCGGGCCACCAACCGGGTCCAGTGGCTGCTGGCGCTGATCGGCGCCGCCTGTATGGCGCTCGGCATCGAGCTGGCCGTCGACTCCGCGTGGACCACGGGGATCGCCCCGCTGGTGATGGCCGTCGTCGGCTGCATCGCCGCCGGGCTGCTGGTCCTCTTCGGCACCCTCGCCTTCGTGCATGTCGCGCTGCGGGTGGACCAGGAGTGCCTGGAGATCCGCTGCGGCCACATCGGGGTGCCGCGCCGCCGGATCCTGCTCTCCGACGTCGCCGGCGCCGACTTCGCCCCGCACGTCACTCCGCGTCACTGGGGCGGCTGGGGATACCGCTGGCGCCCGGAGAAGGGCACGGCCGTCGTCGTACGGCGTGGCGAGGGACTGATCCTGCGCCTGTGGGACGGCCACACCTTCACCATCACCGTGGACGACGCGGAGTCGGCCGTACGGGTCATCAGGGACCGTCTGCGCCCGCGCGCGCCGGGCGCGGCCCACTGAGCCCTCGGGTGCACGCGCCGCACGCCCGTGGACTCTTCGGTTTCACGCCCCGGACGCCGGCCGGGCGGACTCCTCGGTCTGCGGCTGGGCCGTCGCCAGTCCCACCAGCAGTCCCGCGCCCGCCGACACGGCGGTGAAGCTGAGCGCGTTGCCGACCACGGAGATCGCCGCGAGCGCCGTCAGGGCCGCGCCCGCCGACAGGGCGACCGGGGTGGGGCGCGCGGTGCGCCACAGCATGTGGAGCATCCAGCAGAACACCGCCACCAGCAGAAGCAGCCCGATCACGCCCTGCTCGGCGGCCTGCTGCAAGGGCGCCGAGTGCGGCTTGCCGTCGGACAGCGGCGACCCGGCCACGGCCTCGCTCAGCTCACCGAACCGCCCGGGCCCCACTCCCAGCGCGGTGTCCTCGCGCGCGAGCGCGAGCGTGTCCCGCCACAGGTCGACCCGGTGCGGCGTCAGCGGGCCCTCCAGGAAGGCGAGCAGCCCCGTCGGCAGCGTCTGCGCGGCGACCGCCCACCCGGCGCCGGTCACCAGCGCCGCGACCAGGCCGAGTCCCGCGAGGCCCGGCCCCCGGTGCCGTGTCCGGCCGGCGGCGAGCGAGGCCAGCAGCACCGCCGCGCAGGCGACGGCCCCGGTCCTCGAACCCAGGACGGCCGCGGTCACCGCGATCCCGGCGGCCAGCGTCCACAGCGCCGACCGCAGCGGGACGGTACTCGCGGACCATGCCGCGCAGCAGGCCGCGCCGGTGGCCAGGGCGAGCAGCGCGGCGGTGGCCCCGGAGTGGCCCAGCGGAGCGCCGGGCTGCGGGCCCGGGGCGAGCTGCGGCACGGCGACGGCCAGCGCCAGCCCGGCCAGCGCCCCGGCACAGGGCGCGGCCACCGGCAGCAGCGAGCCGCCGATCCGCCCGGCGGCATGCCCCGCGGCCACGGCGAGCACCGCCAGCAGCACACCCTCGGGCCGGCCGCCGTGCACCGCGGCCGTGATCAGCGACCAGACGGCGCAGGCACCCAGCACCACCACGCCCGCCGCGTAAGAAACGTTTCGTCTCTCGCCGTCCGCCTCGGCGCCGGCCACAGACGTCATCCCCGTGGACCCCACCCGTCCCCCCGAAACCGGTCCCCCGACCTGTGACGGACCTCGTCCGCCGACCCGTGACACGGGTGGACGGCGCGAGGCTCCGGCACACCGTAACGGCTGATGGGCGGTTTGTGGATGAGTCGGGGTGAGATGTGCGGAAACGATGCCGCAGAGGTCTGTCACGGGCCGCCCAGGGGCGGCCCGGGCGTGTCGGACCGCGCTGTCGGCGCCACGCCCGGCCGCCGTAGACTCCCGGAGTGACCGTCACCGCAACCTCCGTCGACGAGTCGGACGACGTCCGGCCGCGCACCGCGACCGCTTCCCGCGGCACCTGGTTCGCGCGCCTCGTCCCGGCCGCCACCGCGGCGCTCTCCGGAGTGCTGCTCTACGTCAGCTTCCCGCCGCGCACCCTGTGGTGGCTGGCCCTGCCGGCCTTCGCCGCCTTCGGCTGGGCGCTGCGCGGCCGCGGTGTGAAGGCGGCCCTCGGCCTCGGCTACCTCTTCGGCCTCGGCTTCCTGCTGCCGCTGCTGGTGTGGACCGGCGTGGAGGTCGGCCCCGGTCCCTGGCTCGCCCTGGTCGCGATCGAGGCGCTGTTCATCGCCCTGGTCGGCGCGGGCATCGCCGCGGTGTCCCGACTGCCCGCCTGGCCGGTGTGGGCGGCCGCCGTGTGGATCGCCGGCGAGGCGGCACGCGCGCGTGCGCCCTTCAACGGCTTCCCCTGGGGCAAGATCGCCTTCGGGCAGGCGGACGGTGTCTTCCTGCCGCTCGCCGCCGTCGGCGGCACCCCGGTCCTCGGCTTCGCCGTGGTCCTGTGCGGCTTCGGCCTCTGCGAGGTCGTCCGCCTCGCGGCGCGGGCCCGCCGCACCCGCGCGGTACGGCGCTCCGCCGCGATCACCGCACTGCTCAGCCTGGCGCTGCCGCCGCTGGCCGCCCTCGCCGCCCTGCCCCTGGTGAGCGACGACGCCGAGAACGGCACCGCCACCGTCGCCGTCATCCAGGGCAACGTGCCCCGCGCGGGCCTCGACTTCAACGCCCAGCGCCGGGCCGTCCTCGACTACCACGCGCGCGAGACGAAGAGGCTGGCGGAGCAGGTCGAGGCCGGCAAGGTCGCCCGACCCGACTTCGTGCTCTGGCCCGAGAACTCCTCCGACATCGACCCCTTCGCCAACGCCGACGCCCGCGCGGTGATCGACGACGCGGCCCGGACGATCGGCGCGCCCATCTCCGTCGGCGGAGTCGTCGAACGCGACGGCAAGCTGCTGAACGAGCAGATCCTCTGGGACCCGGAGAAGGGCCCCGTCGACACCTACGACAAGCGGCAGATCCAGCCGTTCGGCGAGTACCTGCCCCTGCGCTCGCTGCTCGACGCGATCAACGAGAACTGGACCAGCATGGTCCGCCAGGACTTCAGCCGCGGCGACGAGCCCGGCGTCTTCACCCTGGACGGCACCAAGGTCGGCCTCGCCACCTGCTACGAGGCGGCCTTCGACTGGGCCGTGCGGGACACCGTCACCCACGGCGCCCAGATGATCTCCGTGCCCAGCAACAACGCGACCTTCGACCGCAGCGAGATGACCTACCAGCAGCTCGCCATGTCGCGGATCCGCGCCGTCGAGCACAGCCGCACCGTCACCGTGCCGGTCACCAGCGGCGTCAGCGCGATCATCCTGCCGGACGGCACGATCACCCAGAGGACCGGCATGTTCGTCGCCGACTCCCTGGTCCAGGAGGTGCCGCTGCGCTCCTCCGAGACCCCCGCCACCCGGCTCGGCATCCTGCCCGAGACGGCCTTGGTGCTGGTCGCGGCGGGCGGACTCGGCTGGGCCCTCGCCGCCGCCGCGCGCGGGCGGCGCGCGGGTGACGTGTAACCGTACGACCGACGTACGCCCCCGGAACCCGCCGGGGGCACCTCGGCGGGCCGGTTAGGGTCGGGCCCATGGCTATTCCTGACTTCATCCGCGCCCTGCGGGCCTCTGCCGGACACCAACTGCTGTGGCTCCCCGGAATCACCGCGATCGTCTTCGACGACGACGGCAGGGTCCTGCTCAACCGCCGCACCGACACCCGCAAGTGGTCGGTGCTCGGCGGCATCGCGGAACCCGGGGAACAGCCCGCGGCCTGCGCCGTGCGCGAGGTCCACGAGGAGACCGGCGTCCACTGCGTCGCCGAGCGGGTCGTCCTCGTCCAGGCCCTGGAGCCGGTCACCTACGAGAACGGCGACGTCTGCCAGTACATGGACATCACCCTGCGCTGCCGCGCCGTCGGCGGTGAGGCGCGCGTCAACGACGACGAGTCGCTGGAGGTCGGCTGGTTCGAGGTCGACGCGCTGCCGGAGCTGAACGAGTTCGGGCTGCTGCGGATCAAGCAAGCCATGTCGGACGGACCCACATGGTTCGAGCCCATGAGTTCCGAGTGAACTATGGCGAGTGACCACATGGGGTGAGGGTCGGGCGCTGCCTAGGGTCGAGTCATGACCGCGCCCCATGACCTCCACGGCCCGCCCACCCCGTCCGCCGCCGCGCTCGACCTCGGCGGCCGCACCGCCCTCGTCACCGGCGCCGCCGGCGGCATCGGCCGCGCCTGCGCGCTGCGGCTCGCGGCCGCCGGCGCCAAGGTCAGAGCGGTCGACCGGGACGACGCCGGGCTGGCCGCGCTCGCCGAGCAGTCCGCGGGCCTGGCCGGGACCGTCGAACCGCACGTCCTCGACCTCACCGACCTGGACGCCGCCGAGCAGGTCGCCGCCGGCACCGACGTGCTCGTCAACAACGCCGGCATCCAGCTCGTCCGGCCGCTGGAGGAGTTCCCGCCCGACGTCTTCCACACCGTGCTCACCGTGATGCTGGAGGCGCCCTTCCGGCTGATCCGCGGCGCCCTGCCGCACATGTACGGCCAGGGCTGGGGCCGCATCGTGAACATCTCCTCGGTGCACGGGCTGCGCGCCTCGCCGTACAAGTCGGCCTACGTCGCCGCCAAGCACGGACTGGAGGGCCTGTCCAAGACCGCCGCCCTCGAAGGCGCGCCGCACGGCGTCACCTCCAACTGCGTGAACCCCGGTTACGTCCGCACACCGCTGGTGGAGCGGCAGCTCGCCGACCAGGCGCGCGCCCACGGCATCCCCGAGGAGCGCGTGCTGACCGAGGTGCTGCTCCAGGACAGCGCGCTGAAGCGGCTCATCGAGCCGGAGGAGGTCGCCGAGGCCGTGGCGTACCTGTGCGCCCCGCAGGCCTCTTTCGTCACGGGAACCTCACTGGTCCTCGACGGCGGCTGGACCGCGCACTGAGCCCAGGGCGCCGCCCGGAGTTTTCCACAGGGCTGACGGGGCGCCCGCGTCATGGTGAATCCTGTGAGCATGTCCCGCGATCACGTGCAGTCCGCCGAGCGCTCCGCCGTCGGCACACAGCCGCCCGGCGGTGTCTCCGGTGCCGAGGCGCCTCACACGGCGGCCGGTGCCGACACCGAGGTGTCGAACACCGGTGCCGGTGCCGGTGATGCCCGTGCCGAGGCGGCGACCGCCGACGCCGGTGCCGACGCGCCGGCCGCCGGTGCGGAGGTGCGAGCCGCCGGTGTGCAGGTGTCGGCCGGCGCCGGTGTCGAGGTGCCTGCCGGCGGTGTCGAGGCGCCCTTCCTGGAGCTGCTGGCGCGCGGTGCCTCGGCCGACGCCTACGAGCAGCCGGTGCTGCACGGCCGTACGTCACGGAGGACTACTTCCAGGACGCCCGCTTCCAGCACACGGACAGCATCGACGCGGGCGTGCACGACGAAGGGCTCGTGGCGATCCTCGGAGTGCCGCTGATGCTGGAGCACCGTGTCATCGGGGTGCTCTACGCGGCCGACCGCCGCGCCCGGGTCTTCGAACGGGAGCAGATCGCCCTGCTCGGTTCCTTCGCCGCGCTGGCCGCCGCCGCCATCGACACCGCCAACCTGCTCACCGAGACCCGCTCGGCCCTCGCCGGCCTGGAGCGGGCCAACGAGATCATCCAGGACCGCAGCGCCGTCATCGAGCGCGCCTCCGAGGTGCACGACCGGCTCGCCGAACTCGTGCTGCGCGGCGGCGGCGTGCACGACGTGGCCGCCGCGGTCTCCGAGATCCTGGACGGCACCGTCCAGTTCACCGAAGCCGCCGACGCGCCCGCGCGCGCCCTGGACGAGTCCCGCGCCGAAGGACACGCGGTGCGCCACCAGGACGACTGGATCGCCGCCGTCGCCGCCGGCGGCGAACTCCTCGGCGCGCTCGTACTGCGCGGCCACCCCGGCCTCGACCCCGTCGACCAGCGCACCCTGGAACGCGCCGCCATGGTCACCTCCCTGCTGCTGCTCGCCCGCCGCTCCGCCGCCGAGGCCGAGCAACGGGTCCGCGGCGAGCTCCTGGACGACCTGCTGGATGCCCGCGACCGCGATCCGCGGCTGCTGCGCGAGCGCGCCGCCCGGCTGCGCGCCGACCTGGACGCCACGCATGTCCTGCTCGCCGCCCGGCTCGACGGTTCCGCCGCCGACGCCGACCAGGAGGCCGCCGCCCGGCGCCGGCTGTGGTCCGCCGCCTCCCACCTCGCCGCCACCCGGCAGGGCCTGGCCGCCGCCCGCGACGGCGGCACGGTGCTGCTGCTGCCCCTGGCGTCCGGCGACTGCGCCACCGAGCTGGCCCGGCGCACCGCCCGCCAGCTGGGCACCGCCGTCCACGAAGCGGTCACCGTGGGCGCCTCCCCACCGGTCCGGGAGCTCGCCGCCCACCCGGACACCCTCGCCGGGGCCTACGCGGAGGCCCGCCGCTGCCTCGACGCGCTGCGCCTGCTCGGCCGCACCGGGGACGGCGCCGCCGCCGACGACTTCGGCTTCCTGGGCCTGCTGCTCGCCGGCGACCGGGACGTCGCCGGTTTCGTGGACCGCACCATAGGCCAGGTGGTCGGGTACGACGAACGGCGCGGCACCGAGCTGCTGCGCACCCTCGACGCCTACTTCGCCTGCGGCATGAGCCCCGCCCGCACCAAGGACGAACTGCACGTCCACGTCAACACCGTGGCCCAGCGACTGGAGCGCGTCGGCCGTCTGCTCGGCGACGACTGGCAGTCGCCGTCCCGCGCCCTGGAGATCCAGCTCGCCCTGCGCCTGCACCGGCTGGCGGCTCCGGAACACCACTGACCGCGGCCCCCGCGCGCCGGTGGCATGCGGGGGCCGCGGTCAGTGGCGCGGATCGGTGGCGCGGGTCAGACGGTGTGCGCGTCCGCGGCGCGAGGGCTCGCCGGCGCGGCGTCCGCGGTGGGCTCGATGTCGGCCAGGTCACGGTGGCGGGTCTCCTGGGCCACGCCCACGGCGATCAGCGTCAGCACCGCCGCGGCGATCACGTACACGGAGATCCAGGTGGAGCTGCCGTACTCGGAGAGCAGGGCGGTGGCGATCAGCGGGGCGGGGGCGCCGGCCGCGACCGAGGCGAACTGGGCGCCGATGGAGGCGCCCGAGTAGCGCATCCGGGTCGCGAACATCTCGGTGAAGAAGGCGGCCTGCGGGGCGTACATGGCCCCGTGCAGCACCAGCCCGACCGTCACCGCGAGGATCAGGGCGCCGAAGTCGCCGGTGTCGACGAGCGCGAAGAACGGGAACATCCACAGGCCGATGCCGGCCGCGCCGAGCAGATAGACCGGGCGGCGCCCGATCCGGTCCGACAGGGCTCCCCACAGCGGGATGACCGCGAAGTGCACGGCCGACGCGATCAGCACCGCGTTCAGCGCGGTCTGCTTGGAGACGTCGGTCTCGCTGATGGCGTACACGAGGATGAAGGCGGTGATGACGTAGTAGCTGATGTTCTCCGCCATGCGCGCGCCCATGGCCACCAGGACGTCCCGCCAGTGGTGGCGCAGCACGGCGACCAGCGGCAGCTTCTCGGCTTCCGCCGCCTCGGCCTTGCGTGCCTCGGCCCGTGCCAGCGCCTGCTTGAAGACGGGCGACTCGTCGACGGACAGCCGGATCCACAGCCCGACCATCACCAGCACACCGGAGAGCAGGAACGGTATCCGCCAGCCCCAGGTGTTGAACGCGTCGTCCGACAGCACCGCGGTCAGCAGCGACAGCACGCCGGTCGCCAGCAGCTGACCGGCGGGCGCGCCGGTCTGCGGCCAGGAGGCCCAGAAGCCGCGCCGCCGCGCGTCCCCGTGCTCCGACACCAACAGGACGGCACCGCCCCACTCACCGCCCAGCGCGAAGCCCTGGACCAGCCGCAGCACGGTCAGCAGCACCGGTGCCGCGGTGCCGATCGTCGCGTGCGTCGGCAGCAGCCCGATCGCGAAGGTCGCCCCGCCCATCAGCAGCAGACTCAGCACCAGCAGCTTCTTGCGCCCGAGCCGGTCGCCGTAGTGCCCGAACACCAGCGCACCCAACGGCCGCGCCGCGAATCCGACGGCGTACGTCAGGAACGACAGCAGCGTGCCGACCAGCGGATCGGACTCGGGAAAGAACAGCTGATTGAAGACGAGCGCGGCCGCCGAGCCGTAGAGGAAGAAGTCGTACCACTCGATGGTGGTGCCGATGAGGCTGGCTGCGACGATGCGCTTGAGGTTGGACGGAGCTGGGGGAGCGGTCGCGGGCGACGACATCGGCACCACTTCCTGACGTTCGATGGGGACGTTTGCGTGTCGCCACACCGTAGGAAGGGGCAGGTCAGTGGCGTATGTGGTGGGACGCCATAGTTCTTGAAGTGGGAGTGCGCGTGTCCACCATGCCGGCAGGGCGATGGCGGTCGGCCCCCGCGCTGCCGGTGTGGACTTGCCGGGGGTCTCCAGCAGGTGCTCGGCGCCTGCTGCTTGTACTCGTTCGAGTCAGGCAGCGACAGGGCGTGGGCGTGGCCTGGGTGCCGTGACCGACGACCGCGACCTGGCCCTGGACGATGCAGGCACGGCTCTCCGAGAGGCGACCGCGGCGCTCCGCGCCAGGTGATTTCGGCATAGTGCGAACCCCGAACACTAAGTGACGCTATGTTGCACGCGCGTAGGCACCATCAGCGACGAAGGGTCAACTGCCATGTCTCGTCTCGACCTAGCCCACCTGGCCACCACTGCCGCCCAGAACATCCAGACCGCCGACAAGGTCCGTCGTGACCCGGCCGTCGTCAAGGCTGCCAAGCAGTTCGCGGAGGACGGCGCCCAGGCCCTCCGCGCCGGTGGTGCGCTGGTACGTGAGGTTCAGTCCTCCTGGCGTCGCCACAGCCCGTCGGCAAAGGGCACCGGATCCGGTGAGTGATTTCAGCGCAGAGGCGATGGGCCTCGTGGTCCGCGAGCACCGCCAGGCCCAGAGACCCTCGATGACCCAGGAGGAGTTGGCCGAGCGGGCCGAATACGGGAAGGGTGGCGCGGTCTCGATCTCCCGGATCGAGCGCGGGCTCATCAGCCCCGGGGAGCACCGTCTGGCCGCCATCGCCCTCGCGCTCCAACTGACACCCGCGCAGCTCAAGCAAGAGGCGGAGGACCGAACCAGGTCTCTCGCGCGTCAACGGGGCCGGCGGCCGGAGAAGTTGCGCGACCAGGTCGCGGAGACGAAGAGACGTCACGCCGAGATCAACGAGAAGGTGGCTGAGCGGTCGAAGATCACCCAAGAGCACGGGGAAGCCTTCAACCATGCTCATGATGCCGTTCGCGACAAGTTCTTCCTGAGATTCGTGGAGCTGGCCGAGAGCATCGGCGGGGCACCCGCGCCGGAGAGGGTGAGTGAGGAGGAGATCGACAGCACGGGCGAGATCCCCACCGCGATACGTGTCGAGGCCATGTCCGCCGGGATCGCCAACGCGATCCGCGGTGCCGCCGCTGGGGGTATGGCCGGGGCGGCAGCCGGCGGCGCCGCGGCCTACGGTGCGTTCACCGCCGCCGCGTTGTTCGGGACCGCCTCCACCGGAGCGGCCATCTCGACGCTGTCCGGCGTTGCCGCGACCAACGCGACCCTGGCCCTCCTGGGGGGAGGCACGCTGGCCGCGGGCGGTGCGGGCATGGCCGGCGGAGCCCTCCTGCTCACCGGCATGGTCGCCGCCCCGGCGGCAGCGCTGGCGGCAGCCGGTTTCTACGTCCTGCGGCAGCGCCGGAACAAGAAGGAGGAGGAACGTCTCCGAACCGAGGTCGAGGCCGCGGAGGCGGCGCTGGATCAGTCACAGCAAGGCTTCGACATCATGGTCGACGTCCTGCATCGCGCCACGGCCACCATGGAATACGTCGAACTGCACGGCACCCACGCCCTGGAGAAGTGGAGGGCGAGTCTGTCGCCGGAGCCCCGGGACTGGGAATCGCTCGGGCACGAGGGGCAGGAACGGTACAAGGAGTTCCTCACCGTGGCAGGGTGTTTCCTCGCCGTGAGCATCATCAACGTCCCTGCTCTCCTCACGGCAGAGCCCGACGCCTTGCGCGAGATGGACAAGGCCATCGACGAGACTCTGCGGTACGCGGACAAGACCATCAAGTCGATCGTCTGAGTCCCGAAGCGCTCACGGTTCGCCGGTACGGGTTCGGCCACGCCGGGGCGATCGCGCGTCCTGCCGCCCGGCGGGCCGAGTGCTCCGGTCCGCCGGGGGCTAACGTCGTCGTCCGGGTCAGTCCTTGATCTCGCAGATGGCGGCGCCGGAGGTGAGGGAGGCGCCGACGTCGGCGGTGAGGCCCTTGATGGTGCCGGCCTTGTGGGCGTTGAGGGGCTGTTCCATCTTCATGGCCTCCAGGACGACGACGAGGTCGCCTTCCTGGACCTGCTGGCCTTCTTCGACGGCGACCTTGACGATGGTGCCCTGCATGGGGGAGGCGAGGGTGTCGCCGGAGGCGGCGGGGCCGGACTTCTTCGCGGTGCGTCGCTTGGGCTTGGCGCCGGCGGCGAGGCCGGTGCGGGCCAGGGACATGCCCAGGCTGGAGGGCAGGGAGACCTCCAGGCGCTTGCCGCCGA